>JALEWG010000245.1 GCA_022788065.1 Lachnospiraceae bacterium
TGTGACTGTGCGCAATTTTGTGACCGTGAACGGTCCCAGATGCCCGCACCTGGGCTGCCGTCTGAAATGGAATCCGTATGAACAGACATGGGACTGTCCGTGCCATGGCTCCAGGTTCCGGAAAGACGGAACCGTACTGGATAACCCGGCACAGTGTGGGATAAAAGATAAACCTGGAGAAGTCAGCGATTAAACAGACAAAACGAAAAGCTCCCCGTCAGCCACAGAAACTTTGGCTGGCGGGGAGCTGTATTCCCGGAACAGGAAGAGCAATCAGACAGATGCCTTCTTTAACGGAATAATTTCTTTTTTATAAATATGTCGCAGAAAACAGGTGCTGAACAGGCAGGAAAAGATCTCTGCGATCGGATAGGACAGCCATACGTAGGACAGACCGCCGATCTTTGATAAGACATATGCTGCCGGCAGCAGCACGACCAGCTGACGGAATACGGAAACCCACAGACTTAACATTCCGTGGCCGAGGGCCTGGAACAGTGAGGAACATACAATACAGTATCCGGCGAGCAGAAAGCTGATGGAAATGATACGTAGGGCCGGTACCCCGATGGAAAGCATGGTCTCTGAAGCATTGAAGATCATCAGCAGGCGGTCCGGGAGCGTCTGGAAAACGATAAAACCTACAAACATAATTGCGACCGCATACAGGATGGCAAGCTTCAGTGTTTTCATGATCCGGTCGGCTTTCCCGGCGCCATAGTTGTATGCAATGATCGGAACGGTTCCGTTATTCAGGCCGAATACCGGCATAAAAATGAAACTCTGCAGCTTGAAATATACGCCGAATACGGCGGTTGCCGTGGAAGTGAATGCGATCAGGATCTTGTTCATACCAAACGTCATGACGCTGCCTACGGAAGCCATGATGATCGACGGAATACCGACGGAATAAATATGACCGATGATCTCACATTTCGGGCGGAAGGTCTTCAGAGAGAGAGACAGGTCCGTATTCTTGGCACGATTGAGGAAAAATCCGAGAATGAAGGCCAGAATCTGTCCGGCCACCGTGGCAACAGCCGCCCCGGACACTCCCATCTTCGGAGCTCCGAAAAGGCCGAAGATAAAGATCGGATCCAGAATGATATTGGTGATTGCGCCCACGCCCTGAATGATCATGGAGTAAAAGGTTCGGCCTGTGGACTGCATCAGCTTTTCAAAGGCCACCTGTCCGAACAGTCCGAAGGAGGCTACGGTGCAGATTCTCAGATACTCGGTGCCGTACTCGACAATGTCATCGATATCGGTCTGAAGAAGGAAAAACTGTCTGGAAACCGTGAGTCCCAGGAAAGCAAAAGCCAGATAGCTGAGGAGGGCGAGAAAAAGCGCGTGTTCCGCAATCTGGTTGGCCCGTTCGAAATTCTTTTCTCCAAGACTTCTGGAGAGGACTGCGTTGACACCGACACCGGTACCGGTTGCAACTGCGATCATCAGGTTCTGAGCCGGGAACGCCAATGAAACGGCGGTCAGAGCATTTTCACTGATCTGTGCAACAAACATGCTGTCCACGACATTGTAAAGGGCCTGTACCAGCATGGAGAGAATCATGGGTACCGACATGGTAATCAGAAGTTTATTGACGGGCATCACGCCCATTTTGTTTTCAGTATTCATAAAGCTCCTCTCTTTCTTAAATATCCGTAGTAGTATACGTCAGTTTCCGGCATAAGTCAACCGCGCTTCGATTGGATTTGACAAAAGGCCTGCTCTGTCTTATGATGGAACCAGTGAAAGGAAAGGAGAAGAGAGTGATGATCCAGGAAATCGGAGAACATAAATTTGATCTGAGCTTCCGGATGCCGGAGGCGCGGGATGAAGACTTCGTTCTTTATATGAAACGGAATAAGACGCTACTTAGAAAGGCAGCTGACGACAATTATGAGATTCCGCGCTTTCAGGATTTTCCAAATGAAAAAGTCCGTCTCAAGATGAATGCGTACTACCTGTTTTCCATTGACGGCATCGGGTATTATTATGTTAGGGAGATGATTCAGGGGGAGGAGGATGGATATGAGTTCTGTCCCACTTCCGTGTATCGGAAAATGACCCCGGGATATCAGGCTTTTGCAGGTATTACGGCGACGCAGCTGCACCGCTGGAAGGAGAGCAGGCGGTACTGCGGAAGATGCGGCCATGAAACCGAGGACAGCAAGACCGAGCGGGCTCTTGTCTGCCCGTACTGCGGACAGACGGAATATCCGAAAATTTCTCCCGCAGTGATCGTGGCAATCACCGACGGCGACAGGATCATTCTGTCCAGATACCGCGTGAGCAATAATCCGTACCGAGGATATGCACTGATTGCAGGCTTCGTGGAAATCGGGGAGACCTTTGAGGATACGGTTCGCCGGGAAGTAATGGAGGAAGTGGGCCTCAGGGTCAAGAATATCCGATATTACAAGAGCCAGCCATGGGCTTTTTCCGACACGGAAATGATCGGGTTTTTCGCTGAACTGGACGGAGACGATACGATTCGGGTCCAGGAGGACGAACTATCGGAAGCCGGTTGGTTTAAACGGGAAGAAGTCCCCGACGAAACCATCATGAACAGCATCGGAAGCGAGCTTAAGATGGTATTCAAGTATGGAAGCATCGAGAACTTCTATCGTGCGACGGGAATGAAACAGGCAGAATAGACGCGCCGGAGCCTAGCTTGGACGGTATTTTCTGCAGAAATCCAGAAATTCCTTCAAGGTCTCGGATTCCTCCGCCGGATGGTAGGCGAAACCGATGACGCGCTTCGGGATGGGAAGTTCCAGCGGGACTTCGATCAGTGTTCCGTTTTTCAGATCATCGGCGACAAAGTCCTTGATCACGCAGGAAATGCCCAGACCGATTCTGGCAAACTCAATCA
>JALEWG010000255.1 GCA_022788065.1 Lachnospiraceae bacterium
TCTCAGACGACATTTAATTACAATAAATTTCAAGAATTAGTTGAAAAAATTTCAAGAACGAGTTATGATATAAATGTTTTAAATACGATTTGCAATGCGACACAGGAAAGACAAGTGGAAGCAAAGAAGATAGCTTCACAGGTAGACGTGATGCTGGTGATTGGCGGGAAACACAGTTCCAATACCCAGAAGCTATACGAGATCTGCCAGAAGGAATGTAAAAACACGTTTTTCATTCAGACCCTGGACGACTTAAATCCTGAATGTATCAGTTCTGCGTGCAATGTAGGTATTACGGCCGGGGCGTCAACCCCGAATAATATTATCGAGGAGGTTCATACTAATGTCAGAGTTAAGTTTTGAACAAATGTTAGAAGAGTCTTTAAAAACAATACGTACAGGAGAGGTTGTCACTGGTAAAGTCATCGACGTAAAAGAAGATGAAATCGTGTTAAATATCGGCTACAAATCTGATGGCATTATCACCCGCAACGAATATACCAACGAGTCAAACACTGATTTAAGAAACCTCGTACATGTCGGCGATGAGTTGGAAGCCAAGGTTGTTAAGGTTAACGACGGCGAGGGCCAGGTTGCTCTCTCCTACAAGAGACTGGCAGCTGACAGAGGCAATAAGAGACTGGAAGAGGCATTTGAGAACCATGAAGTTCTTACCGCAAAGGTTGCTCAGGTTCTGGACGGCGGCTTAAGCGTGATCGTGGATGAGGCAAGAATCTTTATCCCGGCAAGCCTTGTATCCGACGTATATGAGAAGGATTTATCCAAGTATGCAAACCAGGAAATCGAGTTCGTGATCACCGAGTTCAACCCGAAGAGAAGAAGAGTCATCGGTGACCGCAAGCAGTTAATCGTTGCAAAGAAGGCTGAGATGCAGAAAGCTCTGTTCGAGAAGATCGCTGTTGGCCAGAAGGTAGAAGGTACTGTTAAGAACGTTACAGATTTCGGCGCATTTATCGATCTGGGCGGCGCTGATGGTCTGCTTCACATCTCCGAGATGTCCTGGGGCAGAGTCGAGAGCCCGAAGAAGGTATTCAAGGTAGGCGATAAAGTTAACGCATTAATTAAAGATATCAACGGTGAGAAGATCGCTCTCTCCATGAAGTTCCCGGAGACCAATCCGTGGGCAAACGCTGCTGAGAAGTATGCGGTAGGAAACGTAGTTACCGGTAAGGTAGCACGTATGACTGACTTCGGCGCATTCGTTGAGCTGGAAGCCGGCGTTGACGCTCTGCTTCATGTATCTCAGATTTCCAGAGAGCATGTTGCAAAGCCGGCAGATGTTCTGACAATCGGTCAGGAGATCACCGCAAAGATCGTTGACTTCAACGAGGCTGACAGAAAGATCAGCTTAAGCGTGAAGGCACTGGAAGCTCCGGCTGCTCCGGCAGAGGAAGCTGCACCGGTTGAGGAATAATCGGATCGTGATTTATGGGCTGTCACATCACTGAGGATGCGGCAGCCCTTTTTTTTCGAAGAATCCGGAATCAGGAGAGGAGAGAAGACGATATGAAAAAATGGAAAGGAATTGTCGGAATCGTCTGCGCAGCACTGTTGGCCGGCACGTCAGTAATTCCCTGTATGGCAGAAGAAACAGATGCAAAGGAGGAAACGCCTCGGATGACCGGTTTTATTGGCTGTGACGGCACGGTGGTTTCCGTGGAGAACGGACGGCTTACCATGAACCGGAGGATCGGAGATCATACCGATGAGCTGATCGTCAATCTGTCGGAGGACACGAAAATCCTTGACGCGGTAAACGGACTGCCGGTTCCGGTTGAAAATCTGGGAGCAGGCGAAGCGATTCGTGTCTATACAGCACCGTTCATGACGCTGAGCCTGCCGCCGATCACCAACGGCGTGCTGGTTCTGTGCGATATTCCCGCGGATGCGGGATTCCCGATGTACGCAGTGGTTGATACGCTGACGAAAAAAGCGGGAAGTGACGGCGAGTATGTGATCGGGCTGGAAGACGGCACTGCCGTTACTGCAAATGCGTCCACAAATTTTCTCCCGTATCTCACGAGAAATATCGTGACAGCGGAGGATATGATTCCCGGAACCCCGATCCTCATCTGGACCGGATACGGAGATTCCGCCGCAAATAAAATTGTGATATTCCAGCGGGAAAACTTTCGTGAGGACATGGAAGGTGAGGAGCCGCAGACTGCGGACGGCTGGAGGGAGGCCGACGGAAGACGGAAGAATGCTGACGAAGGCGGCTGTGTTTGCTCCGGATGCAAACGGAGAACTCCACCTGCAGTAAAATAGAGAATTGCGGATAGACGAAAGGCTGTTGTTTCACGAACGGATCGTGAAGCAGCAGCTTTTTCCATTTTGGAACAGATACACAAAAAAGTGTTGACATATAATACTATATAATATATAATATGCTCGTGAACAATATTATACAATGTATAATATTATAAATACAAATAAGCAATGGATCGACAGGAGGGATCGTATGGTATTTAATACGGGATCGGCGTTATTGGATGCGATCGTACTGGCCGCCGTTTCCAGGGAGGCGGAAGGTACGTATGGATACAAAATCACGCAGGAGGTCCGGGGAGCCATTGACATATCAGAATCGACACTGTATCCGGTACTCAGAAGGCTGCAGAAAGATAACTGCCTGGAAGTATATGATCTGGCTATTGACGGGAGAAACCGGAGATACTATAAGCTGACAGAGACCGGACGTGTTCAGCTCGCCCTCTACAAACAGGAGTGGGCAGTATATTCCGGAAATATATCGCGGATTTTTGAGGAGGCAAAGGTATGAAAAAGGAAGAATTTTTTAGACAGCTGGAATACCTGCTGCAGGATATTCCGGACCCCGATAAGGAGGAGGCGCTTTCCTATTACCGGGACTATCTGGAGGAGGCAGGAAGCGGAAGAGAAGAAGATGTGATCGCCGAGTTCGGAAGTCCGGAGCGTGTGGCTGCGATCATTCGGGCAGATATCTCGGGAAACTTAGAGGAGGGCGGATCTTTTACAGAAAATGGATATGAGGATGAGCGGTTTCGGGATCCCAATTTTCAGGTGGCAAAGCGCCTGGACCTTCCGGACGAGCGGGAAGAGAACGGAAAGCGGGCGGAGGAAGAATACACCAAAGCTTCCTACGAACAACCGGTATATGAGCAGAGGGAAAAGAAGCCCCGGACAAACAAGCTGCTGAAAGTGATCTTATGGGTGGTGCTGCTCCTTGCTGCTTCGCCGTTTCTCTTAGGCGCAGCAGCTGTTGTTTTCGGAACTGCAGCAGGAGTTGTGAGCATTCTGTTTGGTATTGTTGTGATAATCCTCTGTCTGACCGCAGCAGCTTTTATCATCAGCGTGGGGCTGGCCGGGTTCGGACTGGCATTTCTCGTGTCCACACCGCTTGACAGTATTTTCCTGTTTGGAATTGCCGCGGTAGGTATTGGCTGCGGGCTGATCGGAATTGTAATTCTCTATCTGATTTTCGGAATCTTGTGCCCGCTTATGTGGAAAGGGTGCAGAAAGCTCGCAAAGCTTCTTGTGGGTAATAGAAAGGAGGCCGGCAGAGCATGAAAAAAATAGCAAAAATTCTGACCGCAGCAGGTCTCGTGCTGATTCTCGCGGGAACCGGGATCACGGCGGCATCATTTGCGATGGGAGCGGATCCGGTCCGGATCGGAAGGTATTTTGAAAATCGGTTTGGCATCTTTGATGCGGCATACGTGATAGTATCATCGGAAGATTCACTGGAAGAATCCATGGCGGCAGAGCGTACATGGGAGGAGGAACAGGAAGCTTTTGATAACGGCTGGTCTACCGACGGTGAGGTGACTGAGCTTGAGATCCGGCTTTCCGGCGGAACGGTGAGTTATATCCGGGAGGAGGACTGTGAATTTGAAATCCTGTGGAATTCCGGAACGCCTGAACATGTGCGGTACGAGGAGGGAGCGAAGCACAGAAAAGTGACTCTGTGGGCACTGGACGGAGAAGAGTATGAGATCCGGGTGCCGGCAAAATGGCAGCTTCGGGAGATCGAGATCGATGCGGACTCCGGTGTCCTGTCCGGAGAACACCTGCAGGCGGAAGAGATCGATATCTATGCGGGCGGCCCGGCAGAGATCTGTTTTTCCCAGATCGGAGGAAGAATAACGTCGATCGAGTGTGACGGTGCGGGAAACGTAGAGTGGACCGCCGGGGAAGAACTTCCGGATTATCTGAAAGCCGAGTGCATAGGGGAGGAAAGCTCAATCTTTTTCACCATGCCCGGTACATTTGACCCGGAAGAGGCGGGATATGAGATGAAATGGGAAAATGGTGAGATCATCTTTCCGGAACGGACACTGACCGGAAAAGGAAATGAACAGAAGCAGGAAGGTCCCGGGAAACTGTACCTGAATCTCGAGGCAGAGCACGGCGGAACGATCACGGTTGGAAGAGGAAGATAAGACGCGGGAAAGAAAAAATCATACAGAATCAGGAGGATTGGAAATGGAACCAAAACGTTTATACAGATCGGACACAGATAAAATGCTGATGGGCGTGTGCGGAGGAGTCGGAGAGTACCTCAATGTGGATTCAACGATTATTCGTCTTTTATGGGCAATCTTTGTGTGCATGGGGCCCGGAATCTTTGCATACATTGCGGCGGCCATCATTATTCCGCGGCGCGGCGTATAGATCTGCTGGGGTCCGCGGCGCGGCGTACAGAGCGGGTCGAACGGATCCTTTTTCGTATAAGAAGGAAAACTCTGGGAATACTTTCTTTATCAAACACAAGGAGGGAAAACCGGAATGCCGAAAAAGAAAAAAAATGAACCCGTAGATCCGGAAAATCTGAAACCGGAAGACAGGATCAAGTTTGAGATTGCTGCTGAGCTGGGGCTGGCAGATAAAGTGATCGAAGGCGGCTGGAGGTCGCTCACCGCAAAAGAAAGCGGACGCATCGGCGGCCTGATCACGAAAAAGAAACGGGAACAGAATCTTTGTCTGGGCGGGAATAAGGATTGAAAGAGTGAAAAAAACATCATATAATGGAATCACAAAACAAACGGAGGCAGAACGATGAAAATTTCGTTACTTTGCTTTACGGAACGCGGATTCCAGACTGAAAAAAAGCTGACGGAGATTTTGAGAACAGAAGCACATACCGCATGTCCTTATGTCATGGGGAAATATGCGCTGCAGGCTGCTTCCATGGATCATTCGGTCAGCTTTTCTCCTGTGAGAGAAGGAGGGCTCAGCACATGGACCGGCGAACGGTTTGAGGATTCTGACGCCATTCTTTTCATCGGAGCATGCGGGATCGCCGTGCGGGCTCTGGCGCCGCATATCAGGGATAAGAGAACAGATCCGGCCGTACTGGTGGCGGACGAATCCGGTAAATATATGATTCCAATCCTGTCCGGACATCTGGGCGGGGCCAACGGGCTCGCAGCCATGCTGGCGGAGAGACTGGGAGCGGAGGCCATTATCACCACAGCCACTGATGTAAACCGGAAATTTGCAGTCGACGTGTTCGCGAAAGAACACGGCCTGATCATTGACAGCATGAAGCTGGCGAAAGAGATATCGGCGGAGATCCTCGCCGGAAGTCTTGTGGGCGTATTCAGTGATTTTCCTCTGGGATCCCGGATTCCGGCGGAGCTTTCAAGGGATACCATATGCGGACGGAATCTCAGAATCACTGTCTGGAAGAAGGAAAAAGAAGAAAAAGACCGTATGCTGAAACTGATTCCCAGGTGCGTGGCGCTGGGGATCGGCTGCCGCAGGGGAACTTCGAAAGAAAAAATCAGGGAAATGTACAGTCAGTTTCTGGAAGAAAACCGGCTGGATCCGCGGTCGGTGTGGGCAGTGGCGAGCATCGACCTGAAGAGCGGGGAACCGGGACTCTGCGAATTTACAAAAGAACTGGGGGTTCCATTCCTGACTTATACCGCAGAGGAGCTTAAGGAAGCGCCCGGGGCCTATGAGGAATCGGAATTCGTGAGGAGTACGACAGGAGTCGGCAACGTCTGTGAGAGGGCGGCCGTCCTGGCATGCATGGAGGGCGCGAAAAAAGCCTGTGTTCTTGTAAAAAAACATGCGGCCTGCGGAGTGACGCTGGCTGCTGCCTGCTTCTATCCGGAACTGTTTGCGTGAGACGGAGAATAAAAGCGGCCAGTTCGGCACCGGCGGAAAAAACTGGACAATTTATAAGAAAAAATAATAAAAAAGATGACAAAAATAATGGAAAATGACAGTTGCAGAAAATGTCTAAAACTGTTATACTCTATGAAATAACCTTTGAGGGAACATGAGATTGTTAGGTAATTTACAATTATTATACAATTAAGAAGAAAGAGAGGGAACCTTAAAATGGGTAAGATTATTGGAGAAGGCATTACATTTGATGATGTGCTGCTGGTGCCGGCGTATTCAGAAGTAATCCCCAACCAGGTTGATGTTACGACGAACCTGACAAAAAAGGTAAAGCTGAACATTCCCTTCATGAGTGCGGGAATGGATACAGTTACCGAGCATCGCATGGCAATTGCGATGGCCAGACAGGGCGGTATCGGCATTATCCACAAAAACATGTCGATCGAAGCACAGGCAGAGGAAGTTGACAAAGTTAAACGTTCAGAAAACGGAGTTATAACAGACCCATTTTATTTATCCCCGGAACATACCCTGAAAGATGCTGATGAGCTGATGGGGAAATTCCGTATCTCCGGCGTTCCGATCACGGAGGGCCACAAGCTGGTTGGTATTATTACAAACCGTGACCTGAAGTTTGAGGAGGATTTCTCCAAAAAAATCAAGGAATGCATGACTTCCGAGAACCTGGTGACGGCACCGGAAGGCATTACAATGATGGAGGCAAAGAAAATTCTCGCCAAGGCGAGAGTGGAAAAGCTGCCGATCGTTGATGAGAACTTTAACTTAAAGGGCCTGATCACCATCAAGGATATTGAAAAGCAGATCAAGTATCCGAACTCCGCAAAAGATGACCACGGAAGACTTCTCTGCGGCGCCGCAGTCGGCATTACCGCCAACGTTCTGGAACGTGTGGAAGCACTCGTGAACGCGAAGGTTGACGTGATCGTTCTGGATTCCGCCCACGGTCATTCCGCGAACGTGATCCGCTGCGTAAAGATGATCAAGGAGGCATTCCCGGATGTACAGGTGATTGCAGGCAACGTGGCAACCGGCGATGCGACGAGAGCACTGATCGAGGCCGGTGCAGATGCTGTAAAGGTCGGAATCGGCCCGGGTTCCATCTGTACCACACGTGTCGTTGCAGGTATCGGCGTACCGCAGATCTCCGCGGTTATGGACTGCTATGAGGTTGCAAAGCAGTACGGCATTCCGATCATCGCTGACGGCGGTATCAAGTACTCCGGAGACGTTACCAAGGCGATCGCAGCCGGCGGAAGCGTCTGCATGATGGGAAGCATGTTTGCGGGCTGCGACGAGAGCCCGGGAAGCTTCGAACTCTATCAGGGAAGAAAGTACAAAGTATACCGTGGTATGGGATCCATTGCTGCTATGGAAAACGGCAGTAAGGACCGTTACTTCCAGACCGATGCGAAGAAGCTGGTTCCGGAAGGCGTTGAGGGCCGTGTCGCATACAAGGGTTTTGTTGAAGATACCGTATTCCAGATGCTGGGCGGTCTCCGTTCCGGTATGGGCTACTGCGGAGCACACAATATTAAGGAACTCCAGGAGAATGGAAGATTTGTCAAGATCTCCGCGGCTTCCTTAAAAGAGAGCCATCCGCACGATATCCACATTACAAAAGAAGCTCCGAACTACAGTATCGACGAATAAGAATGAGATTGGGCCGCACAAGCCGGAGAAACCGGCTCCTGTGCGGCCCTGTTTTGTCTGTCCGGGCATCCGCATCGCGGAAGTTACCGGAACACGAAGGTACGAAGAAAAAAGGGGAAAAGAGAATGGACAATTTTATTAAGATGCTTTCGACACAGGCAATTCTGATCGTATACATGTGTGTCGGCTTTTACTGCAGTAAAAAGGAAATTATAGACAGAAAGACACAGTCGAAGGTAACGGATTTCGTTCTCCGGGTAACGCTCCCGTGTATGATTTTCAATTCCTTCAGCATGCACCTGACGCCGGAGCTTTTGAAGGAAGCCTCGCTGTGCCTGGCGGTGGCGTTTCTGGTATGCCTGATCGCGTGGCTTTCCGGAAAATGGATCTACAATATGTATCCCTATGAAAAGAGAAGTATTCTGCAGTATGCCACGCTGGTGAATAATTCCGGATTCCTCGGACTTCCGATCGTCGCGTCGGTTCTGGGAGACCGGGGACTTCTTCTGGCGGCCATTTTTATTATTCCCAACCGTATTTTCATGTGGACAGCAGGCATGGCGATCTTCTCCGATTCCACGGACAAAAAGGCGGTGTTTAAAAAGGTGATGATGAATCCCTGCATCATTGCGGTTTTCCTTGGAATCGCGCGGAGTATCCTGGATCTTTCGCTCCCGGAATTTGCCCAGAAGGCTCTCACCGGACTCGGAAACAGCACAACGCCGCTCTCCATGGTCCTGATCGGATCCATGATGACGGCGTTGACGGTTCAGTCTTTTAAAGACTGGAGTACGGTATATCTTGCATTTGTGCGGCTCATCGCTCTGCCGCTTGTGACACTGGGGCTCATGAGACTCTTGCGGGCGGATGAAGTGATGACGGCCTGTGCTGTGATCCTCACGGCCATGCCCGCGGGAAGCACCACAGCGCTCCTGGCGGAAAAGTACGGCGCGGACGCGGTCTACGGAAGCAAGTGTGTTCTGACAAACACGCTGTTTTCCCTTATGACCATACCGCTTATGACTCTGTTAGTGTAAACCTATTTTCTGATAAGGACTTTTTCGATTCCTGAAATGTACATGGTGTGGTAATCCTTGTTGGGATACCATTTGGCGTCATTTTCCTTTGCGATAAAGTTTTCCGGCGGCATCGTATCCTCATAAAGCTTTCTGCACACGAGGATCATTTCAGCTTCCTCGAACGCGCAGGTCCCGTCGGTGAAATACGGAGTCAGACCGGCCTCCTTTACCTTGTCGCAGTCGCGTCCGGATCTGGAACCGCAGATATCGAGGGCTTTTTTGTATTCCGGTCCGTAGAAGGAAACCGTAAACGTATCGTTGGCGTCCACAAATTTCTTTGTATAGCGCTGCGGACGGATATAAGTGGTCACCACGTTTTTGCCCCAGAGCACGCCCATGCCGCCCCAGCTGGCAGTCATGGTATTGAATCCGCTTTCATCTCCGGCAGTGATCAGCATCCACTGGGAACCGATTTTGGAAAAAGGATTGAAGGAAAGATCCGCAATGTTAATTTCTTTAAAACTCATATGGCATATCTCCTCTCTGATCTTTAACGGCATTGGCCCGCACGGGACGTTCATTTCGGCGCGGCTGATGCCTGATGACATTATACCCTCTGGCCCGGCAGATTGCAAACGGATTCTCCCTGCCGGTCAGGCTCTGTTCAAAACGGTTTCTTGACTTCCTTTGAGCAGCGCGATAGAATAGGAGCATTAGAAAGATTTGGGAGTGGTAAGCTTTGAATAATATGGAAAAGACCGGACTGGTACTGGAGGGCGGCGGAATGCGCGGTATTTATACGGCAGGTGTACTGGACGTCCTGATGGAAGAAAAGATCGTGGTGGACGGAGTGATCGGCGTGTCTGCGGGAGCGATACACGGCTGCTCTTATGTATCCGGACAGAACGGACGCAGTATCCGTTATTATAAGAAATACTGCACGGATGACAGATTCATGAGCTTTCGGAATTTTATAAAGACAGGCGATCTGGTGGACGAAAAATTCTGCTATCACGATCTGCCTGAAACACTGGATCCGTTTGACTTTGGGGCATTTCAAAAATCGGGGATAGAATTCTATGTCACCTGCACCAATCTGGAAACGGGGAAGCCGGAGTATATCCGTCTGTCGGATATGAAAGAGGAGATCGATTACATGCGTGCGTCGGCTTCGCTCCCTTATGTGTCCAGAATTGTGGAAAAAGACGGGAAGAAGCTCCTGGATGGCGGCTGCAGCGACAGCATTCCGGTCCGGGCATTTATGGAAATGGGATACCGGAGGAATGTGGTCGTTCTCACGCGGCCCGCAGACTACAGAAAGAAACCGGAGAAAAAGGGGCTGGCCAGGATCGTATACAAAAAATATCCGAATTTTGTGAGAAATCTGGAAACGAGGCCGGAGGTGTATAATCGCACAGTTCAGGATATCGA
This sequence comes from Lachnospiraceae bacterium, assembly GCA_022788065.1. Lineage (GTDB taxonomy): Bacteria > Bacillota > Clostridia > Lachnospirales > Lachnospiraceae > SUG393. The sequence goes on from JALEWG010000255.1 coordinate 10,257, forward strand.
AGAACTGGAACGTCAGGGAGCTGTGTTTGTGATCCGTCCGTCTTTTGCGCTATCCATCGGGCGAATGAGTCATGATGTGAAGGAAATCATCGCTGCTTACGAGAGAGGAAGAAGCGACGCATGGGACCGCCTCGATGCGCTGAAGACATGGCTTTCCGGTAATACGAGGGCAGAGCGGGAGACCACAGCCGCAAGTGTTGAGGAGACGGCAGTAGAATAAAGAAAAACAGGGGGATAAGTCATGGGAATTTCGCGGATTCTTGGGATCGTGCTGCTGGTAATGCTGTGCGCATTCATAATCGGCGCGGGAATCAGCGTCTGCTATATCAGGCGGAGGCTGAAAGACGTTTCAAGAGCTGCCTTCGGCACGGAATCGTTCCTGGAAGGTGTAAAAAAACAGGAGGAACAGTTCTCGGAAACACCGAAATCGGTGTCCGGCATGACAGAACTCTATTTACAGAAGATCACGAAGGATTTTCCGGAGTTTTCTTATGCGGAAATTGCGAGTCGATCGGAAAATTTAATAAAAGAAGTGCTCGCGGCCGTGGAGCGGGAGAATATTTCAGGACTTCCGGAAGATGCAGGTGAATTAAAAAGACAGGTTCGTCTCTGGATCGAGGATAACAGGAGACAGGGGATCCGGGAGATCTTTCAGAATCCGGTGATCCATAAAACCGCGATTTTCCGATATGAAAAGCGCGGCGGCATGTGCGTGCTGGTCCTTCAGTCCGCGTTGGAATACCGGTATGCCAGGTACCGGAAAACAGATGAGAATCAGGCGGAGGAACCGAAAAAGCTGCAGACGCGCTGCAGCCTGGAGTGGAATTATATCCAGGATGTGGACCGGGTACCCGAAGAAAAGCGTGTCCTGGCCTCCAACTGTCCCAACTGCGGAGCGCCCATAAAGAGCCTGGGAAGCCGGTTTTGTGAATACTGCGGAAGTGCGGTAGAGCCGGTGAATATCCGGGTGTGGTCACCGGATCATATAAAGCTCGGATAAGCGGAGAAAAGAAAGAATGGAAAGAAATCTTATGGAACAGGAAGGACGTTTATTTCATATCATTGCGAGAATTCACACGGATTTTCCGACAAAATTCGGAATTCCGCGTCAGAGCGGACTGATCAACGAGCTGAAGGCAGAGATCATTTTCGAGCCGGAATACAGGAACCCCGACGCGCTCAGGGGCATCGAGGAATTCTCGCATCTGTGGCTGATCTGGGAGTTTTCGGAGGCGGTGAAGGACACCTGGTCTCCGACGGTACGGCCGCCGAGACTGGGAGGAAATAAAAGAATGGGAGTGTTTGCGACCCGCTCCCCGTTCAGGCCCAATGCGGTGGGACTTTCCAGCGTCCGCCTGGATTCCGTGGAATTTACTTCAAACCGCGGGCCGGTGCTGCATGTGTCCGGCGCCGATCTGATGGATGGGACACCGATCTTTGATATCAAGCCGTATCTGGCGTTTGCGGACAGCCATCCCGACGCCACAGGAGGCTTCACGGACAGGACCAGAGGTTACAGTCTTCAGGTTGAGATTTCCAAAGAGCTGGCAGAAATGCTGAGTCCGGAACAGAGGACTGCGCTCACGGCCGTTCTTGCACACGATCCGAGACCGTCCTACCAGAAGGATCCGGACCGCGTTTACGGTATGAACTTTGCCGGTTATGAAATAAAATTTACCGTAAGAGACAGTGTTCTTACGGTAAAGTCTATCGAAATTTAATCCCGGTCGTTTTTCTTATTTCTGTTTTCCTCAATGGTGATCATGCCACGCATGCTGATGTACTGATGCTTCATCTGTTCTCTTGCGACGGGAACATAGTGTTCGAGTATGGGGAGCAGGATCAGCGCGGTGATTCCCGCGGTGAATCCGCCGTTATAAAGGACAAATCCGCCGTGGAGATCCTTCGTCGCTGTGCACATGGAAGCACACATGAAGCCTGCGGCGATTCCGGCACGGATTCCGTACCGGCCGACGATGGGGCAGAGCCCGGTTGCAAAGGCGACGCCGTTGATGTAGGCCTGTGTGGAAATGGACCAGGTGATCTCCCTTCCACAGAGATGGCAGATGATCAGCGTGAATCCATAGAGCAGCACGTATCCGACCAGAATCGGCCATACGTTGCTGGGGTGCTGTCCGAGGGCCGTGAAGGTCAGAGCTGCCAGAATGACGCCGACGGTGGGACCTGTAAAGCCGGCGCCCGGTGTGAAAATGATGATCAGGTTGATATAGGCCAGGAACATGATTCCGTAAACGCCGATATTAATCAGGCACAGGGGCATTCCGTAACGCTCGGAAAAATTGCTGGCAAACCCCGTATCCCGCACGAGATGGCTGAAACCGCGGAAGCTTTTATTATTGAGGAAGAATCCGACTGCGATGCAGATCAGGAAAATGGTCAGAAAGAATACATTTCCGAACAATGTGTAGCTGCGTCCGAATGATTCATAAATGGCGTTGGGGTGGGAGGACGGCTGCGGAGCGACGATTCCCATGGTCTTGTACATCAGATTGAAGATGAAAAATCCGAACAGACCGAACGCGAGACCTCCGTTATAAAGGTTATAGCCCTTATGCCAGGCCTTGGCGCCCGGCAGGATCGCCGGAATGATAAAGCCGATGGCAAGAGAAAAGAGCAGGGCGAGCGCAATTCCGGAGACAGTCAGAGTGACGGTTCCGAACACATACGGAGTTTTCAGTGTATAGCGGAAGAGAAATTCGCTGATAAAGGGACCGAATGAGGTTGCAAACATGCAGACATGAAGGTTGTCATTGAAATCCAGCTTCTTGAGTTTCAGATAGAGAAACGGGGCCAGAAAGCAAGGCCACATATTAAGAAAATTCAGGCCGTAAAAACAGTGGGCCACCACGAGAAAATAGCCGGCAAGCGTGTTGGCATGGGATTCTCCCTTTAACAGGATCATGAAAAAAAAGCAGGCCATGCCGCAGGCACCTGCATTTAAAAGGGCGCTTGCAAGTCCTCCGACAGCAAAATAGTCGGTGACGAGCGGGCACGGAGATATCATGATCAGCCGCCAGTTTTTAAAGACTGATCCCCATTCACCGGTATAGTGCGCGGCTAAAAAGGCCGCGACCAGAAATGCCAGGGAAAAACCGAACGCAATTCCATCGATTATTCTGCTGTTCTTAATCGTTCTGCTTTCATTTTTTGATCGCTTTTCCATAAATAACTCCATTCCGCCGCCCGAAAGCGGCGTAAATCCCCTTTTCAGATCATGATTTTTTATTATATCATTCATAAAATGACAGTACAAGAAAATTGTCAGATTTTGCAAACTTTCTGTTAAAAAGAGAAATGGAAGCCTCTTCTTAGCAGAATCTTAACAAAAAAATGTGATACAATACAATAAAATTTTGTTTTAGCATTGAGGTAGGATTCTATGCGGAAGAAAAATCAGGTTTTGTACAATATTCTGATCACAGCGGGAATTCTGGTCTCTGCTTCTCTGATCTGCATCATCATGCAGCAGTTCTCTGAGTCAGACACTCATGTCCCACTTTTGTTTGTTCTGGCGGTGCTGTTCATCTCGCGCTTTACGGATGGATATCTCTATGGGATCGTGGCCTCCATGATCGCGGTCGTGGGGGTCAATTATGTATTTACCTATCCCTACTTTGAGATCAATTTTAACCTGGCCGGATATCCCCTTACATTCGTGGTCATGCTTGCGGTCGCCTGCAGTGTCAGCGCTCTGACAACACAGATCAAACGGCAGGAACAGATACGGCTGGAAGTGGAAAAGGAAAAGATGCGCGGGAATCTTTTGAGGGCAGTTTCCCATGATATCCGGACGCCGCTTACTTCCATGATGGGTGCAGCTTCCGTGCTGTCCGACAATTATGAGGACCTGACGGACGAAGAGCGGAAGGAGTTCGCCGGAAATATGAAAGCGGAGGCGCAATGGCTGATCCGGATCGTGGAGAACCTGCTCACCATCACAAGGATCGAGAACGGAGATAACGGCACACAGATCGTGAAGGAGGAGGAGCTGGTTGAGGAGATCGTAAGCAGCGCGGTACTTAAGTTTAAAAAGCGCTTTCCCAATGTGGAGATTGTGGTGAAGATGCCGGAGGAGCTGCTGCTTGTTCCCATGGATGGGGTCCTGATCGAGCAGGTTCTTGTGAATCTTCTGGAGAATGCGGTCTTTCACGGGAAGACAACGTCAAAAGTGGAGATCCGCGTGGTAGAACAGGAAAACCGGGTCTTTTTTTTCGTGGAAGACAACGGAGACGGTATCAGGGAAGCAGTGCTTCCCCATATAAATGATAACCGGATCCTCCGGGTGAATATGGCCAATATCCGCAGGAAAATTGAAAAAAATCCCGCGGAGCCACAATATATTTTTACGGAAGTCGGAGTCGGATACCGGATCGTGGAATCCGACCGTGACTGAGACCGGAT
>JALEWG010000010.1 GCA_022788065.1 Lachnospiraceae bacterium
CCTGACCATGAGACCGGAAGACATGACCTGTGACGTGGAAAAACTGGCACAGCCGCAGCGCCGCGAGGAGAGAAGAGGCGGCGACAGACGCGATGACAAGAGAGACCGCGGCGACAGACGTGACCGCGGCGAGAAGAGAGAGCGCGCAGAGAAAAAGGAAGACAACGAGTAATCGGAAGATTCCCATATTGAGAGAAACAGGAAGCTGTCGTCCCCGTGAAGTAAAATTCGCGGGGCGGCAGCTTTTTTAATGCAATAGGAAATTGCTTTTCCGTCCAATCCGAAGATCAGGAAAGAAGCATCGGGTGACTGGACGGTTACGTACGAATCTGTTACGTAGGGAAATGAGAAATCTGGCGCATGGCCATTGTGTAGGAGTGGAATTCCTGCATGATGGCTTTTTTCATGCCGTTTGCGTAGTGAGGGAGGACGAGATCGTTTCTGGTGACCAGGGAGATGTCGATCTTCGAGAAGGTCTGGTCCATCCGGAAATAATGGCAGTCATCCGGCCAGGAAAGCCTCCCGGTTTTCCGGTCGAAAAGGATCATCGGCGGCAGAAAGGCGGCTCCCTGGGCTTCACAGGCCAGTTGGTAAAGGATGCTCTGGTCAGAAGCCTCCAGTACCGTTTTCGGCATGATCCCGCGACTTTCATAAGCTCTGTCAAGAACACGCCGGATACGGTTGTCCGGGGAGAGGAGAAGGATCGGAAGATCCTTAAGATCCGTGATGTCAAGCCCCTGCCGGTGTCCTTTTTCCAGAAACTGTTCCCGGCTTTCCGGGAGATACTCCCTTAAAATCCGGTCATGAATCAGACAGCAGATGTTTTCAGAAGCCAGAGGGGTCACGGTCAGGTTTGAGGCAGTCGGGACATCCACACCGACAAAGAGATCCAGCTTTCCGTTCTGGATCTCATCGGCCATTTTAAGTGTATAGGACTGATGGAGATTCAGGGAAATATTGGGGTACAGCCTGTGGTAGCGCTCCCAGATTCCCGGAAAGAAAACCTGAATGCGCTGTCTTGACATGCCAAGGTCCAGATGGCCGGAACAGTTTGCAGAAAGATCTGCAAATGCGGCCTGCATTCGGGACTCATTTTTCAGAATCTGCCGCGCATAAAAAACCATGGTCTCTCCTGCAGGTGTAAGCTTCAGGGTCGGCTTCCTCTGAAACAGTTCCACACCGTATTCCTCTTCCAGACGGTGGATGGAGCCGGACAGGGACTGCTGGGTAACATGCAGAATTTCAGAAGCTCTTGTAAAATTCAGTTCTTCGGCAAGAGTCAGAAAATATTGACAGGTTTTGATATTCATGGGAACCTCCACAACAAAATACTGTTGAAAAACGTTTTTTTAACTGTTGGAAAACTGTTATGACTGTATGTTACCATGAATACAGAAAAAAAGCCAGAGAGAACGCCGAAATCCAGAAACAGGAAACGGCGAAAAACAAAATCATAGTACAAACGGAGGTTTTCAAATGGTTAAATTGATGGACTGCACCCTCAGAGACGGTGCCAATGTGGTAGGAAAAGGTTTTGATGCGAACATCACAAAAATTGTGCTGGATATTCTGACAGAGAGCCATGTGCCGATCATCGAGTTTGGAAATGCAGGAGGAATCGGCGCATACGAGGTGGCCGGTTTTACCAATGCGCTGACCGATCGGGAGTATCTGGATCTTGTGAAGCCGTATCTCGGAAAAGCGGAGATCGGTATGTTCCTGAATGCAAAGCGGTTCCGGGAGCCGTACATTGAGATGGCGGCTGCAAACGGAATGAATTTCCTTCGCTGCGGCGCTGACGCAGGTGACGCGAAGATCGCGGAGACTCCGGTTAAGACGATCAAGAAGAATGGAATGAAAGCATACTATTCCGCAATGAAGGCGTATCTGTTAAGCCCGGAGGAACTGGCAGAGGAAGCGAGATTCCTGGAATCCATCGGACTTGACGAGTTCACGATTATGGATTCTGCGGGAACCATGCTGCCGGACGATGTGAAACGTGCAACGGAGTGCTGTAAAAAGGCCGTGAAGATCCCGGTTGCCTTCCACTGCCACAACAACCTTGGACTCTCCGCCGCCAATGCGTTGGCTGCATACCAGAGTGGCGCTGATATTCTGGACTGCGGACTTATGGGAATGGCGAGAAGTGCCGGCAATCTTCCCACAGAGGCAGCGGTTGCATTTATGCAGAAATACGGGGAGTTTACCGATATTGATCTCTACACTATGTTAAACGGCATCGACAGCCGCCTTCTGCCGGCCATGGAAGAGCATTCCTACCACGATGCAATCCCGCCGTACGATCTGATCCTCGGAGTGTCCGGAGCCCATTCCAGCTTTGGAAAGACCTTTAAAACAGTGGCAAAAGAGACTGGTGTGGATCTCTACAAGCTGATCGTGGAAGTGAGCAAAAAGAACCGGAAGAACCCGTCAGAAGAACTGATGAGACAGGTGGCGGAAGAG
>JALEWG010000012.1 GCA_022788065.1 Lachnospiraceae bacterium
TGGAGACGGTAAAGGGAGTTTTTCTCTTGCATCTTTGGAATGGATGTGGTATGTAAAAGAGAAAAGAATGTGACCGGCAGACGGAATTCCGAAACGCCGGTTCGATAAGATCCGGGGAGGAATCACCATGAATACAACAGAAATCACAGCGAAATATGCGGACGAAATGATCGCGCTCCGCAGACAGATCCATGAACATCCGGAGCTCAGCAACCGGGAGTTTGAGACGACCGCACTGATCCGGGAAAAACTCACCGAATACGGGATTGAAATTGCCGGGATCGGACTGAAAACAGGCGTCGTGGGAATCCTGCGCGGCGGCTTTCCGGGAAAGACCGTTGCTATCCGCGAGGACATCGACGCGCTTCCTATGGAGGAGCAGACCGGACTTCCCTTTGCCTCAAAAAATCCGGGAGTCTGCCACTCCTGTGGACATGATATCCATACATCGGTTCTTCTTTACTGTGCGAGAGTTCTGGCGGAAATCAGGGAAGAGTTGCATGGAAATGTCATGTTTCTGTTCCAGCCTGCGGAGGAGACCGGGACGGGAGCCAAGCAGCTGATTGAATGCCGGTTTATGGATGTGCTGAAACCGGATGTGTTTATCGGTCTCCACACGGGAACTGCGTTCCCTGTGGGCACCATCGGTGTGAAAAAAGGGCCGGCGGGCGGCTCCTCGGACACGTTCCATATCACAGTGACCGGAAAAGGCGGCCACGGCGCCCATCCGGAGAATTTTGTGGATCCGATCATGGTCAGCGCTTTTATTCTGACCCAGCTTCAGACGATTGTGGCCAGAGAAAACTATCCGATGAATCCGGGCGTTCTGACGGTCGGTACTATTCAGGGCGGAACGGCGGCCAACATCGTTCCTGACTCCGTCCGCATGTCGGGTACCATCCGGGCTCTGGATACAAAGACCCGGAAGTCCATGCAGGACTCCATCGACCGGATCGTGAAATCCTGCAGTGAAGCGCTTCGCGCGAAAGGGGAAGTGCAGTGGGATTACGGGATGCCTCCGCTTGTAAACAGCGATGAAGTAGTGGATCAGCTGATCGCCTCCGCGGAAAAGATCATCGGCCGTGATCATATCACCATGATCGCGAACCCCTCCATGGGATCCGAAGACTTCTCTTGCCTGTTTCCGGAATATGCGCCGGGCGCACAGTTCAGCCTGGGAACCCGCGATCCGGAGAATCCGGAGACAAAACACGGAATCCACAACGGGAAAAATGTATTTGACGACCGCTGCATTCCGACAGGAGCGGCGGTGCTGGTACAGTTTACGAGGGATTTTCTCAGTAAATCTGAGCTTTGATGGAGGACTGCGGCGGTGCATGAAAAAATATGGACTGGAACAGTAAAGGAGTATATTTCATACCGCCATATGGTTTTTTCTTCCGTTTTATAATATATGTTTTTCTTACATACCTGGTTGTTAACCAGCTTGCCCGATGTTCAGATGTGACTTTAACCGATTGCCGCATACCACGCCCGCATATCAGTCTGCCTGGTTTCGGGAGTGCTGTATTACTTATCGTGATTTTCTCGGGAATGCCAATTTGGGGTCATGCAGGATACTGGAGTTTTAATACCGAAAATATAATGCAGTTGAAGACAGGATTTTTCGAGTCATTTTTCTATTCGGGATTTTGCAGCGGTATTGTAGAAGAAATGATGTTCAGAGGTTATATTACAAAAATATCTGAAAATCAATGGGGCAGTGTAAAGGGAATTATTTTGCCGACTTTACTGTTTTCTCTTGGACATTGCCTGACATTGGGGCAATTAACAGGAGGTCAAATATTACTTTTTATTTCCCTGAGTATCTTGCTTACAGTTATCACGTATCAGAGCAATTCTGTCTGGGATAGTGCACTGGTCCATGCAGAAAAATCGAAAATTGTACTGAAAATGAAGTGCTTCGGTTACTGCCCAATCTACGGCAAAAAATGGCAAAATGCGTTTACGATGCATATCATGTATCAGGCGGCAGCGATGCAGCCACGCAGTAAAAGAATTTGTGACTGGAATGTCAGTGGAACCGGCAGAAAGAGAGGAATCAATGGAACAGGTAATGAATTATATCAAACCGGAACTGGTTGTGGTAGCAGCGGCACTGTACTTTTTTGGATCTGCCATGAAAAAGAGTGAGACTGTGAAAGATAAGTATATTCCGCTTTTC
>JALEWG010000030.1 GCA_022788065.1 Lachnospiraceae bacterium
ATAGGGCAGAGGTGGAAGTGCAGTAATGTACGGAGCTGACTGTTACTAATCGGTCGAGGGCTTAACCAGGAAGGTCTTTTGAGGATTCGGAAGGTAAGAGATGGAATTCAATATGTGGTTTTGAAGGTACGTTGAAAGCAACTTAGTGAATGCGAAGCATGAACTTAGTGCGAGACGGTTCGCGAACCTTAACGAGCGAAAGCGAGTTTAGTTGAGCGAACATACAATTTAAAAAAGGAAATGCACGAGTGGCTCAGTGGTGGAGTATCGCCTTGCCAAGGCGAGGGTCGCGGGTTCGAATCCCGTCTCGTGCTTTTTTAATTTTCCTTGTAAATACGAGGTTTTTCTTGTATTTACAAGGATTTTTGCTTTTTAGTAACGATTCAGGCAGAGGTACAGCAAAGTTCTTGAGCCTGCGGCGTTGTTACAGATCGCATTTCAGGTAGACCAGCCCCTCCATCGGACTGTTGTTGTAGCTTGGAATTTCGTAAAATCCATATGCCTTGTACATGCGGATGGCACTGTACAGAACCGGGAGTGTATCCAGCATAACATGATCATACCCGATCTCTTTCGCGTCAGCGAGAATTCTCTCGACAAGAAGACGGCCGATATGATGCCTGCGGAATTCCGGGCGGACGAAAAGCCGCTTCATTTCGCAGTTTTTATCATCCAGCTTTCTGAGGCCGATACATCCAGCCGGTTTTCCGGCGCAGAAGACAAGGTACAGACGACCGTCGGGCTTGCCGTATTTCGTCTCCAGATGCAGGATTTCCTCATCATAATGCTGCAGCTTTAAATATCCGCCGAATGCGGGATCTTTGTCCACCAGCATGGCAGTGCATTCAGAGAATAACGATTCAATTTCTTTCGGAAAACCATATGCCGGTACGATTTCTATATTCATTTCCAATATCCCTCCTGAAACAAGGTCTTTCAGAGTGCCTGACAGACAGGCGATCCATCCATTCTATCACAGAAAGAAACCGGATGCCAGAAGTATTATTGCGGAAAGGCAACAGCGGCAAGTGAAAAAGAAAATGACAAAGCCGGTGAGGTGAGATATACTGAAACCAAAGGAAACATGGAACCAAGGGGAGAGAGAAATCAAAGGAAGCGAGAAATCAAAGGAGGGCGCAATGGAAGAACGACTGAAAAAGCAGCTGGATTTTATTCTGGAAATCGATAAGGAGAAAAATATTTTCAGACAGACACACCTGTCCGGCCAGGGAAGAAATGAAAATGACGCGGAGCATGCGTGGCATATGGCGATCATGGCATATCTGCTCAGAGAATATGCCAATAAAGAGGTGGATATTGCAAAGGTTATGCTGATGTGTCTGATCCATGATATTGTGGAAATAGAAGCGGGAGACACTTATGCTTATGACGCGGAAAATCTGAAGACGCAGAAGGCAAGAGAGGATGCGGCCAAGGAAAAGATCTATGCCATGCTTCCGGATGATCAGAAACAGGAGCTTATTGCACTGTTTGATGAATTCGAGGAGTATGAGACCGCCGAATCAAAGTTTGCGCATGCCATGGACAATATGCAGCCGCTTCTTTTGAACAACAGCAACGGCGGCAGAGACTGGAAGGAACATGAAGTAACGGCGAAACAGGTGTACGGACGCCAGAATAAGACAAAGCTGGGCTCAGAGACGATGTTTGCTGTGGCGGATCAGATTCTGCAGGAGAATATCAGAAAAGGGAATCTGAAAGAGTAAGACCACAAAATCAGGAGATCAGGAGAGTATGCAGAAAGTAATGATTATCGGCTGTCCCGGCTCCGGAAAGAGCACGTTTGCCAGGAGACTGCGGGATCTGACCGGTCTTCCTCTCTATTATCTGGATATGCTCTGGCATAAACCGGACAGGACGAATATTACAAAAGAAGAGTTTGATGCGAGGCTGATTGAAATCACAGGGAGGGATCGATGGATCATTGACGGCAATTACCGGAGAACTTTGCGGGTACGTATGGAGCAGTGCGATACGGTATTCCTGCTGGATTACCCGCTGGAACTCTGCCTGACGGGGGCGCAGGCGCGTATCGGGACAAAGCGGGAGGATATGCCTTGGACGGAGACGGAATTTGACGGGGAATTCAGGCAGTGGATCGAGGATTTTCCTAAGGACCAGCTGCCGGAGATCTATCAACTTCTGGAAGAATATCGCGACAGAAGAACAATCGTGATATTCCGTTCCAGAGAGGAATCTGACACTTATTTACGGAAGCTATCAGAGAATCAGGGAGGTTAGGCAGATGGATATCATTGCCGGATTTCGGAAATCCGAGCGGAATGACTGCGAAGGGATTTATCGTCTGATCTGCGAACTGGAAGGAAAAGAACTTCCATTTGAAAAGTTTTCTTCCATTTACCTGGAACAGTTGGAAAACAGGAATTATTACTGCCTGGTCTGTGAGAGAGACGGCCGCATGGCAGCCGTTCTGAATCTGAGATTTGAGGGCCAGCTGCATCATGCGGACCGGATCGCGGAAATTATGGAGTTTGCTGTGGGTGCACCATACCGGAGCCGCGGAATCGGAAAAGAAATGCTTGCGGAGGCATGTCGGATTGCGAAGGAGCATGGCTGCGGGCAGATCGAGGTTGCCTGCAACCGGATGCGCGAGGGAGCACACCGGTTTTACCAGAGAGAGGGGATGAAACAAACCCATTACCGGTTTCTGAAAATGTTGGAGCAATCAGGTAACAACGGCTAGTCGTAAAACTGCTGATCG
>JALEWG010000048.1 GCA_022788065.1 Lachnospiraceae bacterium
GGGACGGCGGTGGCGCTGATCTTAAGCTATTACAGAAAAGGACTGGTGACGGTGGCATGTTCGGCCATCGCGGTGGTCTATCTTGTGGAAATGATTTTATAGAAGAAACAGATCGTCTGGAGGTGCATACGATATGAAGATATTAAAAGGTGCGGAAGTATCGGCGAAGCTTAAGGCGCAGGTACTGGAAATGACGGCGGCTCCTGGCGGTCATGTGCCGACGGCGGCCATTGTGCGGGTCGGTGAGCGGCCCGATGACCTTTCCTATGAGAGGAATGTCATAAAGAAAATAGCGGCGTTCGGCATGGAGTCCAGAACGTACACGTTCCCGGAAACCATTTCCGAAGCGGAGTTTCTGGAAAAATTCAGGGAGATCAACGAGGATGATGAGATCGACGGGATCCTTCTGTTCCGCCCCCTCCCGAAACATATGGATGGAAGTCTGTTTGATTCCATGATCCGCCCGGAAAAGGATCTGGACGGAATCAGTCCGGTCAACACGGCGAAAGTGTTTGCCGGGGATCCGGACGGGTTCGCCCCGTGTACGGCAGAGGCTGTGGTGGAAGTCCTGAAAGCTTATGAGATCCCGATAGAGGGCCGGCGTGCGGTGATCGTCGGGCGCAGCATGGTGGTCGGACGGCCGCTTTCCATGCTGCTTTTAAAGGAAAATGCCACGGTGACCGTCTGCCATACGAAGACAGCGGACTTAAAGGCAGTCTGCCGGGAAGCCGATATTCTGGTGGCGGCGGCCGGAAAAGCGGGTATGCTTGATGTTGAGTATGTGAAGGATAACGCTGTGGTCCTTGATGTGGGGATTAATGTGGATGAAAATGGAAAGCTCTGCGGCGACGTGAAGAGGGACGGACTGGAGGCTGCGGCATCCGCGGCGACGCCGGTGCCCGGCGGAATCGGGGCCGTGACGACGGCAGTGCTCTGTAAGCATCTGGCGCAGGCGGCCGCAAAGAGAGCGGGAAAATAGAAAAGAACCGGAATAGAAACCTCCCGTGGGCGGAATACTGAGAGTAATTCGCTTTCAGGAGGTTTTTTTATGCGTGGAATTGTTGTGGCACTTTTATCGGGAGCGCTGATGAGTCTTCAGGGGATTTTCAACACCGAAGTGACGAAGCAGAGCAGCGTGTGGGCGGCAGCCGGGTGGGTCCAGCTGACGGCATTTCTCACCTGTACAGCTCTCTATTTTTTTACCGGCCGCGGGGAGATTCTGGGTATGTTTTCCGTGGACAGAAAGTACATGCTGCTCGGCGGGGTCATGGGTGCGTTCATCACGTGGACTGTAATTAAAAGCATGGACGGCCTCGGTCCGGCAAAAGCAACGCTGCTGATCGTCATCACGCAGATCCTGGTGTCCTACCTGACGGAGGTATTCGGAATGTTCGGCGTGGAAAAGACTGGATTTGAGTGGAGAAAGCTCGTGGGCGCGGCGGTCGCCATCGCGGGGATCGTGGTGTTTTACTGGAAGAGCGGGAAGTAGGTCAACATCAAAGTTTTTAAAATGGTACTTGTTTTTAAGGTCGGGTTTCGATAGAATAGAAGCAGGCAGAACAGTATCTCCTGAAATCAGTTCAGGAGGCAGAATATGTTAAAGAAATACTGGAAGAAATATGGAACAATAACAGCGGCTGCGGTATTTTTGACCGTAGCCGGACTTGGTTATGGATTGCTGGAGGCAGGTCCGGAGGACGAAATGGTAACTTCTGTCATATCGGATTCAGAGGAGACCGGTGAGGCTGCGGAAAACAGCATCGCCGCAAGTTCCGGCAATGAAGACATGGAACCTGCAAAGCAGGAGAAAATACCCGAAGGCTGTTTTGTACATATATGCGGAGAAGTGAACGATCCGGGAGTGTATGAGCTGCCGGAGGGAAGCAGGATCTGTGAGGCTGTGGAGGCTGCCGGTGGCTTTACCGGAGAAGCCGCAGAGGACAGTTTGAATCTGGCGCAGAAAATATCGGATGGACAGCAGATCGTAATACTCAGTCGGGAGGAGGCTGCGCGGCGGGCAAAATCGCAGGAAAAGGAACTGCTTTCCGGGCAGCAGGCGGGTGCGGACAAAACGCCGGGTCCCGTCAATATCAATACGGCGTCCAGAGAACTTTTAATGACATTAAACGGGATCGGGGAGTCCAGAGCAGATGATATTATCCGCTACCGGGAGGAATCCGGTGGCTTTAAGCGGATCGAGGATATCATGAAGGTTCCCGGAATCAAAGACGCCGCGTTTCAGAAAATCAAGGACAGCATAACCGTATAAATGGAGGAAAAAATGGCGAGAGTTCTGGTAGTAGATGATGAAAAACTGATCGTGAAGGGAATCCGGTTTAGCCTTGAGCAGGATGGCATGGAAGTAGACTGTGCATATGACGGAAACGAGGCAATTGAGAAGGCAAAAGAAAAGGAGTATGATGTGGTGCTTCTTGACGTCATGCTGCCGGGGCATGACGGATTTGAGGTTTGCCAGGCGATCCGGGAGTTTTCCGAGATGCCGATCATCATGCTGACCGCAAAGGGCGGGGATATGGATAAGATCCTCGGTCTCGAATACGGAGCGGACGATTACATTACGAAGCCGTTCAACATCCTGGAGGTCAAGGCGAGGATCAAGGCCATCATGCGCCGGAACGCCAGAAAATCCGGAAAAAACAACAGAAAAGACAGCAATATGGTCGTCTGCGGAGATCTCAAGCTGGACCGTGAAGGACGCCGCGTCTTTATCCAGGACAAGGAGATCAACCTGACAGCCAAGGAATTCGACCTTCTGGAGCTTCTCGTCACAAATCCGAACAAAGTCTACAGCCGCGAAGCGCTGTTGAACTACGTCTGGGGCAACAAAGCCATGGAAAACGGCGATGTGCGGACCGTGGACGTACACGTGAGACGCTTAAGAGAAAAAATCGAACCAAGCCCCAGCGACCCCAAATACGTCCATACCAAATGGGGCGTAGGGTACTTCTTTCGCGCATAGCGATGAGCAGTGCGAAACAAGGCAGGAAGAAAAGCCGCGTTGTGCTTGCACAAAAGCGGTGTTCTGCCTGCCTTGTTTCATAGGGCGACCGCCCGCGATCGAGATTGCGCACTGCGGGGTGGAGGTGCGACCGCCCGCGATCGAGATTGCGCACTGCGGGGTGGAGGTGCGACCGCCCGCGATCTTGGACTCATCGGCCCGCTTTGGTATCCTATGCGGAAAAATCTTTTTCAGATACCGGGATTTGAGAAATTCCCCTGATTTTTACGGAAAATCCTGATTTTTTGAGAACGAAAGTATCTATACGCTTGTTTCCATTGACGAGATACTCAAAAAAGTGAAAAAAGGTAAAAAGAGCGAGAAAAAGTTGAAAAGTGGGTATCTGGAGGGAGAAATAGATGCATGGATACCGAGCCGGTATTGCCGACGTCAAAATTCATATCTGACAGGACGGATGAGCATTTAAATTGGGAAATGATGTGGATCTTCTCCGATGGATGATCCGCATCGCACATAAAATATGAACAGGAATT
>JALEWG010000059.1 GCA_022788065.1 Lachnospiraceae bacterium
TCCGGCGATTGTAGCCACGGCCGATGATCTTCCCGTCATGCACGATCACACAGCCGATCGGAACTTCCCGGATCGCCGCCGCCTTTTTCGCCAGCCGGATCGCTTCCCTCATATATTTTTCTTCCAGCGTCATATGTCTACACCTGTCACATTCTGAATTCTATATACAGTTTACTCGCACCGGCGGGTGGCTGTCAAGCTGTTTTCCCGGCCGGTCGGGAAGCTCCTCACTTTACTTTTCCATCAGAAAACAGTATACTGTATCTATCTTATCAGAAATAGAGGAAATGCCATGAAAATCTGCGGTTTACAGAAAACAACACTTCTGGACTTTCCGGGCTATGTGGCTGCAACTGTCTTCACAGGCGGCTGCAACTTCCGCTGCCCGTTCTGCCATAACAGTGAACTTCTCGGAAATGACGCGCCCCGCGCATTCACGGAGGAAGAGGTTCTTCGGTTCTTACGCCGGAGGAAAGGGATTCTCGAGGGCGTTGCAATCACCGGCGGGGAGCCGACACTGCAGCCGGATCTGCGGGATTTTATTCTGAACGTGCGCGAGCTGGGCTTTCTTGTAAAACTGGATACCAACGGAGCACGCCCCGATGTGCTGAAAGCGCTCTGCCGTGACGGCCTGATCGACTATGTGGCCATGGATATCAAGACATGCAAAGAACGGTATCCGGTTGTGGCCGGAATACCGTCCGTAAATATGATTTCCATTGAGGAAAGTATGGACTTTTTAAAAGGCGGTTCTGTTCCGTATGAATTTCGCACAACAGTCGTAAAAGAACTTCATTCCGCCGAGGACTTTGAAAAGATCGGTCCCTGGGTCGCAGGCTGTCCCAATTATTATCTCCAGAACTTCATCGACTCCGGGAATGTTCTGCAGCAGGGATTTTCCGGCTGTTCCAAAGAGGAGCTGCTCTCTTACCTGCAGATCGTGGAGCCCTGGGTCGGACAGGCGAAGCTCCGGGGCGTCGATTATTAGCTGAGTCGATCACCTCATCCGGATATCTGTATACCAGTAGCCGAAGCGGCCGTCATTGGGCGGCTGCTTTTTTGACAGAACAAAATTGGCAAATCCGAACATGGTCGCCATATACTTTTCATTGCTGTAATAATGCCCCGGTATGCCGATCAGGTATCTGGGGCGTCCGTTTTTATTTTCCAGCCTCGCAAGAATCAGATAGCGGAAATTGTAATAGCCGTGAAGCAGAAAGCTGTTATTTCCGTAGACCCAGTTTTCCCGCGGCAGACGGCCGATATCCTGCGGGCGGATCGTAAGAACCTCACAGCCGCCCTCATAATCGAAGGGCTGTATTTTCGGATAGGATTTTCGCAGTTCCTGCCAGAGTTCTTCCGGGTCCGTGGAGGCGGACTCCGTCTCCTGCAGGTAGCGGAGCACCTCCGGATCCTCCAGTTCCGGTGAGCTCGCTGCGGCTTTTTCTATCCCTTCCGAAGTGTCTTCCGTCCCCTCCGAAGCGTCCTCCGTCCCTTTCGTGTTTTCTTCCGGTTCCGGCATTCGAACAGTCCCTGACGGCTCCTTTTTCGTATGCCCGTCCGTTTTCATGGCAGTCTCCTCGACCTCACAGCCAGCCTCCTCGGGCTCACGGCTAACCTCCCCGGACTCACAGCCAGCCTCCTCGAACTCACGGCCAGCTTCGCTGTCGTCCTCGCCGCCGACTTCCGCAGCGTGCGCTTCCGGCATGCTCCTGTCTTTGCGCTCTTCCTCCCGTGCAATTTCCTCCTCGATCTCCTTCATCGCATTCGAAATGGTGCGAACCTGGTTCTCATTTCCGCTGCACGGAAGAATCTCCTGTGCCACCGGTCCGACGAAGGCATCTTCCCAGATCGTCGTGTAGGATCTCCAGGAATTCTTCACATCGTGGATCGTCAGACCGTAATATGTATCCAGCTCATTTCCCGTGCCTTCCACATTTTTTGCATCCACACTCGCCCGGAATTCTCCGTTTCCCCCTCGGACAAAAATATTCCCCAGAAATGTTTTCTGGCCGTTTTTTCCCAGCAGATATACCCCAACAGCATTTCCTCCAGCATAAATCTTCTTCACGCTCAGATTCAGCCGGCACTGCCCGTTTCTTGCCTCCAGCTTTACAAATCCGACGTTCTTTCCTTTTTCTTTTCCTTCATATTCATAAATATATGAGATCAGTCTGCGATAATCTGTCATACTAAAATCACCCCTCTGATATCCATTGTATGTCAGAGGGGTGAAAAAATATGCCTGTTCTGTCAGGATTCTGTTTTATTTTCTGATGGCGCCGGATTTTACCGCCGCTTCCGCTACACGCTTTGCAACATGCTCCGCTACGCCCGGCTCCAGAGCGCCCGGAATAATGTATTCCGCACAGAGCTTGTCGTCGGTGACGAGCTCAGCGATCGCATGGGCAGCTGCCACCTTCATATCATAATTGATATCTCTTGCACCGCAGTCCAGCGCACCGCGGAAGATACCCGGGAATGCCAGAACATTGTTGATCTGGTTCGGGAAATCGGAGCGGCCGGTACCCATTACCTTAACGCCTGCTGCCATCGCTTCCTCATACATAATCTCCGGCGTCGGGTTTGCCATTGCAAAGACGATCGGATCCTTTGCCATTGCAGCGATCATTTCCGGTTTCAGCGCTCCCGCAACGGACACTCCGATAAATACGTCTGCGCCGACGATTGCGTCTTTCAGGGTTCCTCTCTTATCCTCCAGGTTTGTGATCTCGCAGAGCATTGCCTTGTGATCCTTGATGCCCACACCGCGGTCTTTATAGAGGATACCGTTCTCATCGCACGCAATAATGTGCTTTACTCCCGTTGCCAGAAGCATCTTGATAATTGCGGTTCCTGCGGAACCCGGTCCGTTTAATACCACATGAATCTCATCAATCTTCTTTCCGACTACCTTTAACGCATTTAAAAGAGCCGCAGTTACAACAACCGCCGTGCCATGCTGATCGTCGTGGAACACCGGAATATCCAGTTCTTTTTCCAGTCTGGCCTCAACTTCAAAGCATTTCGGGGACGCAATGTCCTCCAGATTGATTCCGCCGAAACAAGGCGCAATCGCCTTCACGGTCTTAATAATCTCTTCCGTATCCTTCGTGTCAAGACAGATCGGGAATGCATCCACTCCGCCGAATTCCTTGAACAGGATGGATTTTCCTTCCATAACTGGCATAGCCGCTTCCGGTCCGATGTCTCCAAGGCCCAGAACAGCCGTTCCATCCGACACGACAGCAACCAGATTTCCCTTTGCTGTGTACTTGTAAACATCTTTTTTATCCGCATGGATTTTTCTGCACGGCTCCGCTACGCCCGGAGTGTACGCGGTGCTCAGATCGTCTCTCGTTTTCACCGGTACCTTGCTTACTACTTCAATTTTGCCCTTATGTTCCGCATGAAGCTTTAAAGCCTCTTCATTGAAATTCATATGCACTTCTCCTTTTTCTCTTCCGCCGCAGCCCCGTCAGACCGGACGGTCCTGCGCGTTCTGTCTTTGCCTGTATTATAGCAGAAGCCTCTATAAAAAGGAATCACCTTTTTCATTCCTCTGCGCCAGACTCTTTGTAATTACGAAGTTCTTCTCCCCCTTGGCCTGATACATCAGACCATCTGCGACCTGTAAAAGCTCAGCCGTCTTTCCCGGTCCGTAAACGGCTCCGATGCTGACGGAAAACCGGATCTCCGGATGTTCATCCATAACCAGTTCATGGACGGCAGCCCGGATATCCTCCAGCTTCTTATCGAGCATTTCCTCAGGAATTTCCTGGAAGACCACCACAAATTCATCACCGCCATAGCGAATCACCGCATCACTTTTTCTCACACAACTGCAGATTGCTTCGGAAATGAGCCTCAACGCGATATCTCCGGCCGGATGTCCGTAGCGGTCATTGATGCTCTTAAAGTTATCCACATCCAGCAGCGCCACGGCATGCGTATTCCACAGTCCGCTAAGCTGCTCTTCATAATAGCGCCGGTTGTGAATGTCGGTCACCGGATCCTGATAAAGCTTTCGGTTATGGTTTGAGATGGACTCCACCAATTCTTCCCGTCCATAGCCGCCCAACAATGTCTCATCGGTGACCTTGCTGACCATTTCCATGGAATACGGATGTCCATCCACCTCCACATACATGGCGAGAACATGGTAAATGTCATCATCCACAAACTCAAATTTTGCAAGCTTCGTTTTCGAGAACAGACATTTGGCCGAAATGCAGTTCTCGCAGCGGGTATTTCTCTGCCACACAGCGTAGCAGCGATACGGAGCTTTCACCAGTTCCCCGTTTTCTCCTACTGTATACTGGTAATTCACCGTCGCATCCACCAGCCTGACCGTATCAAACGCGATCTGCAGGTACTGCATCAGGGTGACGGCTTCCCTGCCCGTCATGGAGCAGATGCCGTCCGAATCCCGATTGATCCCTCTCATTATCTCGCTCATTGCTGCTCTCCTTACACAGTATACGCCAAAAGCCCTGAAATTCAGGGCAAAAAACGTTTATTTATCTTCTATTGTAAGAGAATCTTCCGCAAAATACAAGGCTTTTCTTACTCCAGACGTCCACGGGCCGCAATGGGCCACACATCCTCAATGATGCCGTTTCGCATACAGTAATAAAAGTCATGAAGATTCGCGGTCGTACAGCAATGACCGGGAACCAGGAGAACCGAATCTCCCACTTTCAGTCCGGAAAGCTTTTCCGTCGTGTCGATCAGGCAGTGCTCCTCATTGAGCACGAGCTTTGCCGTCGGATCATCCACAAGAAACGGAAGTCCCTGATCAATGCCGATACATTTTTCACCGGCATTTGCAACAATACGACGGCCTCCGTACGTACTGACTACCTTTGCATGAACAAACAGTGCCTGTTTAAACGGCATTCGGATCTCCTCTGCCGTGTATGCATGCTCCATGAACGCGTAGGTGCCCGGCTGAACCTCCGTCACACCGCATAACTCCGATACGGCACTGGCTGTTCCCGTGGAGGCGCCGCTCAGGATAGGGATCCGGTATCCGGCCTCTTCCAATGCCTTTTTATACCGGACTGCTTTCCCCACTGTTTTATCCGCGTAATCTGCTTTCGTCTCAGGGTCTGCGCTGCCAATTCCCCGGCCCTCGTACGCCTGAATTCCTCTGAGAGAAATGTGCTCCAGCCGGGAAATACCCTCCGCCAGTGCAAGCGCCTCCTCAAGCGTTCTCACACCGCACCGATCCAGCCCCACCTCGATCTCGAGAAATACAGGGATCGTCACATGGAATTCTCCCGCGATCCTTGAGATCTCTTCCGCGTTCTCCAGGGAGTCCACACAGGGCATCACCTCTCCATAGCGATTCAGCCCGGCCAGCACCCGGATTTTTCCCTCGCCGACCACCTGATTGGCGATCAGGATACTCTTAATGCCCGCATGGCTCATCTCGACCGCCTCGCCCAGCTTCGCGCAGGTGATTCCGACCGCTCCAGCCTCGATCTGAAGATGAGCGATTTTCGGTGACTTGTGTGTTTTGATGTGAGGCCGCAGAGCGCAGTGCTTCGCGTCCATGGCCTCCTGCATGGTCTTCAGGTTGTGCTCCAGCGCATCCAGATCCACCAGAAGACACGGCGCCGGCAGTTCACTGTAATGTTTTCCCACAATGTTTTCCGTAATCATAAAAATATCTCCTCACGATAGAATCATTCCTGTTCTGATTCTATCATGAAGAGATCTTTTTTTCAACGGACACGGCTGTCTATACGCGCTGCCGCATCAGACCGTGTTTATTGCAGAAACAGTAGAAGCACCCATGTCCCCGGATCCTGAACCTGGCCTGCGCGTTCCCCTCCGGATAAAGCTTCACCATCTCAAATTTGTCGGACGTTGCATAAGCGAAAAAGGAGATATAATGGTCTTTTTCCATCTCATGATCAATCGTCACAAAATATTCGTCCTCAACCCTTTCAAACCGGATCCGGTGGACCTCATCGGCCTCTTCCGCCTCCAAAGCAGGCAGTGTGATTCCGCAGCAGCTGACCATAGCCTCTCCGGAGGCATGGATCACATTGCCGCAGACAGGACATACATAGATCCTGGATTTCTGCATGTTGCATGAGATATTCCCATTTCTCACAGGGTTCCCCGCAAGAAGCTCCGCCACCGAAATCCGGAGTGCCTTCGCAAGCGGTTCGATCAGCGTGATATCCGGAAATCCTTTTGCAGTCTCCCATTTGGAGACAGCTTTATCGCTGACTCCCAGGATATCTGCCAGTTCCGCCTGTGTCATTTTCTCTTTTTCCCGCAGCATTCGAATCGCTGCGCCTGTAATATAGCTGTCCATAGACTGTACCCTCTCTTTCTTTTTTCAGTCTATCACAGCCTGTAACAATGCGCCACCTACGCTGCGTTTACCTGTCGTGACTAATATACGACCACAGCCTTTCCCTTTCCGCGCTTCATGAGCTTCTCCTGTGCCGCTTTCACTTCATTTAGCAACTGTTCCTCGTCAACGCACGTGAGCGTTCCGTCATACTTTAAGAACTGTCCGCCGACCATGGTATACCGGACATTTGCCGCATCCGCGCTGTAAAGCAGTGCGGTGAGCGGATGGTATACAGGGAATGTATTTACTTTTTTCAGATCCCAGATCACCAGATCCGCGTCATAGCCGGCCTCCAGCTTTCCGGTGTGGAAGCCGAGCGCCCGGTGTCCATCCATCAGATGCCCCCAGACATAGGGAATCGCGTAGGTCGTCGGATCATCACAGATATATTTTCCGATCATGGAAAAATACCGCGCCTGTTCCAGAATATC
>JALEWG010000071.1 GCA_022788065.1 Lachnospiraceae bacterium
ACGCCCACGGCTGCCAGGGCGATATCGCTTCCCAGCATGCCGATATAGGCGGTATCCACAATGTTATAGACTGCTTTTGCGAGCAGGGCCAGCGTGGCGGGAACAGCCAGGCTGACAATGGCCTTTGAAGGCCTGACTTCAGACAGCAGAGACTGTCTGGATGCGGCAGTATTACGCATTTCTTTCACCTAATACACCGTACAGCATAATGTCCAGCTGACGGTGACACCTTTCTTCATGTTCTTTTAATAATTCTTCCATGGGCCGGCCGTCACGGACATCCGCCTGAAAACGCATATTAAAGATGTCCATATACATGCGGAAATCTTCTACGATGGAACTGACCGTCAGTCCTTCTCTCAGAGGCTCGCTCTCCAGGAGCTTCGTCAGGACAGAAATGTTCAGACGGTCAAAATCCTGCTTTCTCGCGGCAATCCCGGCTTTCAGTCCGGCCGGAGGGTTGAATACGGCTTCCGCGAAGATTCCGAGGCAGAGCGGATGGTCCGCGAAAAACCGGAGTCTGGCGTTAAAGTAGTCCTGAAGGCGTTTGCCTGCGGGACCGTCGGACGACGCCGTGTGTTCCTGCAGGTATGCGGTGACTTCACGGAAACATTCCTCCACACAGAGAAGGTAGAGCTCGTTTTTATCCTTGAAGTAGTGGTAGATAATTCCCTTGGAAATTCCTTTTACGGAGCATACGGTATTCAGAGACGCCCCTTCATAGCCTTTCCCGGAAAACTCTTCCATGGCAGCGTCCAGAATCCGCTGTCTTGACAGAGCATTCTTTTCTTCCCGTTTCATGATGTTCCTCCTGTTTCATATAAAAAACAGACCAATCGGTCTGTTAATGCATTTTATCACAAACAGACCGACTGGTCAATTATTTATTCTCAGAAAAATTGGAATCTGCCGGTCATAAACGTGTCCGCATTTCATATATATTTGGTACAAAGGAGCGTGAAGTACATGAATGCGGCAGAGTTAAAGGAATATTTTGTCCGGGCTGCGCCGGACTGGAAGCATGTGCAGGAGATCCGGATCCGAACCGGCAGACCGGTGACGGTAAGTAAGGCTGGGGAGGAATTATGGCTCTTTTCAGACGGACTCATGCCTCCCGGACCCGGGAAGAACGATCCGGTGTGTGCGGACGGGATGCTGATCAAAGAGATTCTGGGGATCCTGTCCCGACACTCTCTCTATGCCTTCGAGGAGGAGATCCGTCAGGGCTTCCTCACCGTGGAGGGCGGTCACCGGGTGGGGATCGCGGGGAAAGTTGTGCCGGATGAGGACGGGATCCGGACGATTCGCGACGTGTCGGGACTTAATATCCGCCTGGCCCATGAGCGGCCGGGCTGTGCGGACCAGCTGATCCCGATGCTATTTGAGGGGGGACAGATAGAAAGTACACTGCTCATCTCACCGCCGGGAGGAGGAAAGACTACCATGCTGCGGGACCTGATCCGGCAGGTGTCGGACGGGAGCCCCTGGGGCGCGGGACAGGCTGTCTCTGTTGTGGACGAGCGTTCCGAGATCGGAGCCTGTTTCCGGGGCGTTCCCCAGTGTGATCTGGGAATGCGGACCGATGTGATGGACGGTTGTCCGAAGGCACTGGGGCTTGAGATGATGATCCGGTCTATGGCTCCCCGGGTCGTGGCGGTGGACGAGATCGGGACCAGAGAGGACTTTCTGGCACTGAGGAACGCCGCAAAATGCGGCTGCCGGATTCTGGCAACCGTTCATGGATATTCGGTGGAGGAAGTGATGAGAAAGCCGATGATGGCGGAAATGGTTTCGGAGGGGATGTTTTCCAGATATGCGGAGCTTTCTGCCATCCCGCATCCGGGAAGCATCCGCGGGGTCTATGACAGGGGCTTTGCCCGGATCGGAGGCGGGATATGAGAGAGACGGGAATCCTGATCATGTCCGGCACTGTGATCGTCTGGGGATTTTATGCCGCGGAAAAATGGAAGGAACGATTGAAGGTCCTGCTTCTCTTTAGTCGGATCGTCTGCTGCCTGAAAAGCCGGATCCTCTACGCCAATTCCGCTCTGCCGGAGGCGCTCGCGGAAGCCGGCCTGCAGTATTCCGGGGAACGAAGCGGGAACCTGGCGGAGCCGGGCGCGTTTTTCCGCCGGGTTTCGGAGCGCATGGAAAAGGAAAAGGACCGCCCGTTTTCTGAACTCTGGAAAGAGGAGATCGAAAAGCTGCCGCAGGACCTTCCCATGGGCCGGGCGGACCGGCAGAATCTTGCCGAACTGGGAGAAGCTCTGGGGTATGCGGACCGGGGCATGCAGGAAAAGACTCTGGACTTTTATCTGGAACAGACGGACGAGTCTGCAAAGCGGCTGAAGGCGGAGTGTGCGGACCGCGTAAAGCTGTACCGCGCGTTAGGCATGGCTGCCGGTCTGTTCATTCTGGTGGTTCTGGCATAAAACCGCAGGAAACGGGAGGGAGCAATGGGCGTTAATCTGATTTTTAAAATTGCCGCGGTGGGGATCCTGGTATCCGTCATCTGTCAGGTATTAAAACACAGCGGCCGGGAGGATCAGGCGTTTCTCACAAGTCTCGCCGGTCTGGTCCTGGTCCTTTTCTGGATCGTGCCGTATATTTATGAGCTGTTTGAGACAATAAAAAATCTGTTCGCTCTGTGAGGCGGGAAAAGGAGGGAGTGCGCATGACCATGATACAGACAGCGGTTCTGGGGATCACGGCCGTAGCTCTGGCGATTCAGGTGAAAGCCCTGAGACCGGAATATTCCGTATATATGATTCTGGCGGCGGGGCTTGTGATCGCGGTCCTGGGCGTCTCGCGGCTGGAGGTGATCCTGGAGACAGTCCGGACCATCGGAAGCCTGATCCGGGTGAAGCAGGTCTATATGGGGACGCTTTTAAAAATGGTGGGAATCACATATATCGCGGAGTTTGCATCGGGGATCTGCAAGGATGCGGGCTTCGGGGCGCTGGGGACACAGATCGAAATGTTCGGGAAGCTGTCCATTCTGGCAGTCAGCACGCCTGTGCTGCTGGCGCTTGTGGAAACCCTCCAGAGGTTTATGACATGAGGAGGGTCGTCCGGACCGTCTTTACGGTCTGTCTGCTGTTCCTGATCGCAATGCCTGTGGAATCTCAGGCGGCGGAATGGACTTACGGGGAACTCAGCAGTGCGGAACCATACGGAGCGGAAATGTTCCGCGCGGAAGATTTTAATACAGAAGAGATCCAGAAGTTTCTGGACGGGCTTTCGGCAGAACATACGGCGGGAATCTCGTTTGGGACTGTGATGAAGGAGATTCTGGCGGGCAACCTTTCCGGGGTATTGAAGTCAGGAGCGGAATCGGTGAAGACAGCGCTGTTTTCGGAGCTTGAGACCAACACGAAGCTCATGGGACAGATCGTGCTCCTGGCATTTCTGGGAGCGGTCTTTTCCGGTTTTTCCGGGATCTTCGGCTCCGGTCATGTGTCGGAAACGGGATTTTATGTGGTGTATCTCCTGACCATGACATTTCTGGCGGCCAGCTTCTTTGCCAGCGTGAAGATCGCAGAGTCCGTGACGGGACAGATTCTGAGTTTTATGAAGGTGCTGCTGCCGGCATATTTTATGGCGGTCGCTATGGCGGGAGGAGCGGTCACATCGGTGGGTATCTGCGGATTCACGCTCGGGGCCATCGGCGTGGTACAGGCTGTTCTCGCCCGGTTCCTTCTGCCGATGGTGAGGATCTACATGATGATGGTGCTGGCCGGAAATCTGTATAAGGAAGATATGATCTCCCGGATGACGGAACTGATGGAAAAGGGGATCGTCTGGACGTTAAGGACCATGTTCGGCGTGATCGTGGGGTTTCATGTTATCCAGGGGCTGGTGCTGCCGCAGGCGGATGCGGTAAAAAACGCGGCGGCCGTACGTCTTGTGCAGATGATTCCGGGGATCGGAGCCGGGGCGGGGGCAGTCTCCCGGATGGTCATGGGTTCCGGGATCCTCATAAAGAATACAGCGGGGGCGGCAGCTGTGGTGATTCTGATCCTTCTGGCGGCGGTCCCCATGCTCAAGCTGCTTCTGCTGACGGTGCTCTATTATCTGGCAGCGGCTGTGATGCAGCCGGTCTGTGATAAAAGGCTCGTGGCCTGTATGACAGGAGCAGCTGCGGGCCACGGTGTGCTGCTTCGGATCGCCGGATATTCGCTGGCGCTGTTTGCGGTGACCATCGCAGTGATCTGCGTGTCCACCAATGCGGCGTGGAAGGGGGTCTGAAGGTGGGCGGAATCTATGAGTGGGTGCGCAGCATGGTGTGTTATCTGATCCTGATGACCATGATTTTGAATCTGCTGCCGGATAAAAAATATGAAAAGTATCTCCGGCTGTTCACCGGCGTCGTGTTTCTTCTCCTGGTATTCGGGCCGTTTGCCGACCTTGCAGGGCTGGAGGAAAAGATCGCGGGAACCTTCGAACGGCTGACTTTTCAGAATGACGCGGCGCTTTTAAAACGGGAAATTGAGGATGCGGACGGAAAGCGGCTGGAGCGGCTGACGGAGGCGTATCAGAATGCGGTGGAGGAGGACCTGAAACGGATGGCGGAAGGCTATGGAGTGGAATGTGTCTCGGCGGAGGTCCGGCTGGACACAGATATGGAGCACGGAACCTTCGGCCGCGTTCTTGAGGTCCGGCTGCGGGTGAGGCCCGAGGAGGCCCTGCCGGTCTCCGGTCCGGAGGCGCGGAGCGAACAAAGGCTTGCAGCCAACCGGGCGGTATCGGAACTCAGAGAGAGGATAGGAGAGTATTATGAACTTGGAGAAGGGAACATTGCGGTCACTCTTGAAGATCAATAAGGATAAACTGATTTTTCTGTTCTGTTCCGGGCTCCTTCTGTTTGTGCTGTCCCTGCCCGGCGACAGCGACAGCATCGTCCGGACCGCATCGGCGCAGGCGGAGGCAGAGGGGGCGATCGCCGGTCAGGAAAGCGGACAGGAAAGCGGGGAGGCCGAAGCTGCGGCAGGCTTTCCGGGCGGATCGGCAGGAAATTCCACTTATGAGGAGGAGATGGAAAAACGGGTACGGACCATACTTTCCGGTGTGGACGGCGTCGGGGAGGTGGACGTCATGATCGTCCTGAAATCTTCCGAAGAAAAGATCCTGCATGTGGACAAAACCACATCCTATTCTTCCACGGAGGAAAAGACCGAGGGAGGCGCAAGCAGGAGTTCGACCGGGCAGGAGCTTTCCGAGGACACGGTCACGGAGGGCCAGGGCGGAGCGCCGGTCGTGGAAAAGGAGATCCGTCCGGAAATATCAGGGATCATTGTCAGTGCGGATGGGGGCGGAAACGCCGTCGTGAAGGCGGAAATTTCGGAGGCCATGGAAGCATTATTCGGCCTGCCTCCACATAAGATAAAAGTATTAAAGAGGGTGAAAAAGGAGTCTGTGAAATGAAACGAATATTCAGAAGAAACCAGATCATTATCACGACACTGGCAATCATGATCGCGGCGGCCGGATATCTGAACTATTCTGCCAGAAAAGAAGTGGCCGGCGCGGAAGTATACGAGGCGGGAATGATGGAGATTTCCGATGAGGATATCCTGGCGGAAAATCAGGCCCTGAACCGTGTGGATGACGGGACTTTAAAGGAGATAAAAAGTCTGGACAGTGACGGAGAACTCCCGGTGGATTCCGTGATCCCGGCAGATCCGGAAATGACAGGTGCGGCAGACGCCCAAAATGCCGGCGCAGAAGAGACAAAGGCAGCCGGACTTTCGAACCCCGGGGAGGCTGTGCTCACCAACGGAACCAGTGTGGCGGAGTACATAGCCGGAGTCCAGATGGACCGGGAGCAGATCCGCGCAAAAAACAAAGAGGCTTATATGGAGATCATCAACAGCAGCAGTATTCCTGACACGGAAAAGCAGGCGGCGATCCAGAGCATGATCCGGCTCACGGAAATTTCAGAGAAAGAGAACGCGGCGGAAACGCTGTTAAAGGCAAAGGGATTTGAGGATCCTGTGGTCAGTATCACGGAAAACCAGGTGGATGTGGTCATCAATGCGGTGAGCATCACCGATCAGGAGCGGGCTCAGATCGAGGACATTGTTAAGAGGAAAACGGAGATCGGGGCGGAGGGTATTGTGATCACGCTGATGGACCTGGCGCAGTAGAACAGCGCCCCTGCATTTCTTTTGCGGAAAAGCCTATGCAAAACTTTTAAATTGTGTTATTATAAGAAAGGATATCATAATTTTTTTGTTTGCAGGAGGTAATTATTGTGGCAACGGATACAGAGAGAAGCAGTCATAAATTATATGAGAAAGATCAGATCGGAGAAGTTCAGATTGCTGACGAAGTCGTAGCGATTATTGCCGGCCTGGCAGCAACGGAAGTGGACGGCGTGGATTCCCTCGCCGGAAATATGAGCAATGAGCTGGTCGGAAAACTCGGAATGAAGAATCTTTCCAAAGGCGTAAAGGTGGATGTGACGGAGGAGCATGTTTCCGTCAATATGTCGTTAAACTTAAAGTACGGCTACAGCATCCCGAAGGTGTGCGAGACAGTTCAGGAAAAGGTGAAGAATGCCATTGAGAATATGACCGGTCTGACCGTTCTGGAAGTAAATATCAAGATTGCCGGTGTGAATGTGGAAGAGCACTAGGATCTGACAAGATGCCGCCAGTTGCAGAAAATGTGATTGGCGGCTTTTCTGCACTATAAAGAAAAGGGGAGGAACTCATGAAATTCGACGCATTAAAAAACAGCTATCCGTCGAGGCGGAGCGTGATCTACGGACGAAAAGGCATGGTCTGCACGAGCCAGCCGTTAGCGGCTCAGGCGGGACTTGACATTATAAAGGCGGGAGGAAACGCGGTTGACG
Source organism: Lachnospiraceae bacterium (assembly GCA_022788065.1). GTDB lineage: Bacteria > Bacillota > Clostridia > Lachnospirales > Lachnospiraceae > SUG393. Next base: position 6,857 of record JALEWG010000071.1, read on the forward strand.
CGGCGATCGCAACGGCGGCCTGCATGACGGTTCTGGAACCGACCTCCAACGGAATCGGAAGCGACGCGTTTGCGCTCGTCTGGACACAGGGAAAGCTTCACGGACTCAACGCCAGCGGAAAGACGCCCATGGCGCTGACCGCGGAGGAAGTAAGAAAACAGGGGCATGCGACTGTGCCGCACCGCGGCTGGATCCCCGTCATGGTACCGGGAGCACCGTCTGCCTGGGCAGAGCTTTCCGGGCGTTTCGGCAGACTTCCGCTCACAAAGACACTGGAGCCGGCCATCCGCTATGCAAGGGAGGGCTATCCCGTGAGCCCTGTGACTTCATATCTCTGGCAGAAGGCGTTCAATCAGTTTAAGGATACGCTGACGGCGCCGTGCTTTAAGGGCTGGTTTGAAACCTTTGCTCCCGACGGACATGCCCCGGAGCCGGGCAGTGTGTGGAAGTCGGAGGGCCATGCGAATACGCTGGAAATGATCGCGGAGACCGGCGCGAAGGCCTTCTATCAGGGCGAGCTGGCGGACCGCATGGACGCGTTTTCCAGAGAGACCGGCGGATACCTGAGAAAAGAGGATCTGGAGTCCTACTGGTGCGACTGGGTGGAGCCCATCCATGTCAACTACAGAGGCTATGAGGTCTGGGAGATCCCGCCGAACGGCGACGGCATCGTGGCGCTGATGGCACTCAACATTTTAAAGGGCTTTGATTTCTCCTGCCGTGACTGCGCCGACACGATCCACAAGCAGCTGGAGGCCATGAAGTTAGCTTTCGCCGACGGCAACCGGTACGTGGCGGATCCCCGCTATATGAAGGTGACGACGGACGAGCTGCTCTCCGAGGAATACGCAGAGAAGCGCCGCGCGCTGATCACGGACACGGCCAGGATGCCGGAGCCGGGCGCCCCGAAGGGAAGCGGAACGATCTACCTGTGCACGGCGGACGGAGAGGGGAACATGGTCTCCTATATCCAGAGTAACTATATGGGCTTCGGCTCCGGCGTTGTGGTTCCGGGAACCGGCATTTCCCTGCAGAACCGCGGAGCCAACTTCTCACTGGACGAGACGGCGGAAAATTGTCTGGGGCCGGGCAAAAAAGTATTCCACACCATTATCCCGTCGTTCCTCACAAAGGACGGAGAGGCTGTGGGACCGTTCGGCGTCATGGGCGGATTTATGCAGCCGCAGGGTCACGTGCAGGTGGTCACCAACACGGTGGACTTCCTGATGAATCCGCAGGAGGCTCTCGACGCGCCGAGATGGCAGTGGGTCGGCGGAAAGAAGATCCAGGTGGAGCGCGCGTTCCCGTATGCGGTGACGGAGGAACTGGTGCGCCGCGGACACGACATCAGCGTGATGGCGGAGTCCACCACATTCGGCCGCGGACAGATCATCTGGCGGAACGGGGATGGTGTTCTCTGCGGAGCGACGGAGCCGAGAGCGGACGGCACGGTGGCGGCCTGGTAGGCGGCCGCGGCCGAAATAAGGTCTTGTAGAAATATACATTTTCATGTATAATCAGTAAACAGAATCGTATAAGTGGAGGTAGTCCAATGACCAGAAGAGAGGCACGGGAGCATTGTTTTAAAATGTTATTCTGTCAGGATTTTTATCCGGCGGAAGAGAAGGAGGAGCAGCTGGGACGGTACTTCGAGGCGCCGGCCGAAGATGGGACGGACCAGAACGGAGCTGACGAGGTGCTCCATCAGGTGAATGTGCCGGAGGAAGACAGAAGAAAGCTGGAAGACCGGGTGGAAAAGATCATGGCCCGGATCCCGGAGCTGGACCGCGAAATCGACCGGGTGGCCGAAGGCTGGAAGACTAGACGGATGGGAAAAGTGGAGCTTACAATTCTGCGTCTGGCTGTATATGAAATGAA
>JALEWG010000074.1 GCA_022788065.1 Lachnospiraceae bacterium
GCACCGTACCTGGATGGCCAGTATGCGGCGTTCGGACAGGTGATCGAGGGAATGGAGAACGTGAATAAGATCGCGGAAGTTCGCACCGATTTCAGCGACCGTCCGATGAAGGAGCAGAAAATTAAATCCATTACGGCAGAAACCTTTGGCGTTGAGTATCCGGAACCGGAAACGTGCTAATCGGAAATATGACAGGGAGAATCCATGCAGGAAACAAAAATCGTAAAAGTGAATAACAGGGAGATCCCCGTTTTGATTTCGAATGAAAAGGAGGCTCTTCTGGCTGCGAAAACAGCCGGGAGAGCCGTTGTTGGTTTATGGAGCCCCGGAACAGCTCTCGAAGATCTTTCAGCAGCGGATTATGTGGTGGAAAGCTTGTCTGATGCGACGGACGAATATCTGGAGCGGGTGGTGAGGAGAGTGCTCGGGCTTCCGTGGAAGATCTGTGAGACAGAGCGTCTGGTGATCCGGGAACTGTTCGGCGATGACTTCGACGAAGTGTACAGTGAAAATGTCGGGAGAGGATTCGGCTCTGTGGAGGAATTTCTGGCTTATGTGAAGAACCAGTATGCATTTTTTGAATTTGGACTATGGGCACTTGTATCAAAGGAGACAGGGGAGCTTATCGGGGTTGCAGGGCTTTCGATGCCGGACGATGACCGGAAAGAAAATCGAAATGCAGAGTTTTATGAGCTGGCGGATCCGCTGTATCAGAACCGGAAAGAAGTTCTGGAACTGGGATATCATATTTTTGCCCGGTTTCGATGTCAGGGATACGGAATCGAGAGCTGCCGGGCGATTCTTCAGTATGGACGGGAAACGTTTGGAGTAAACCGGTTTCTGGTCCGGATCGCTCCGGACAATGAGGCCTCAAAGTGCCTCGCGGGAAAACTCGGGTTTGTCAGACGGAAAGAAAAGCCGGTCGGGCCGAAATAATACCAGAGAATTCCCCGGAAGTTTCCGGCATAAAATGCTTGTCAAATCGTGCAGAAATAAGATATACTATACATTGTATACAAGAAACAGATTAAGTACAATTGAAATAAGATATGACGGGTGAGGATTATGACGGATCGATTAGAACTGAAGGCCTACGGGAAAATCAACCTGGGGCTGGACGTGGTAAGAAAGCGCGAGGACGGTTACCATGAGGTGCGAATGATCATGCAGACGGTAGGCCTGCATGACAGGATCGTTATGGAGAGGCAGAAGGAATCAGGAATCAGGACGGAGACAAATCTTCCGTATGTGCCCGACGGGGAAGGAAATCTTGCTTACCGGGCGGCCAGACTTCTGGCTGATGAATTCGACATTGATGAGGGTGTCAGGATCATCATAAGAAAGCGTATTCCGGTGGCGGCCGGAATGGCCGGAGGAAGCACAGATGCGGCGGCTGTTCTGGTGGGAATGAACCGGCTGTTTTCCCTGGGACTTTCCCGGAGAGAGCTCATGAACCGCGGCGTAAAGCTTGGAGCGGATGTGCCTTATTGTATTCTGCGCGGAACAGCGCTCTCAGAGGGAATCGGGGAAATTCTTTCAGAACTGAACCCGGCGCCTCAGTGTCATGTGGTTCTGGCAAAGCCCCAGGTTTCCGTTTCCACAAAGACGGTTTACGGTAAGCTGCGTGTGAGTGAACTTCGTCCGGAACAGCATCCGGACATTGACGGGATGGTGGAGGCGATCCGGGAAGGAAGTCTGGAAGGAGTTACGGCCAGACTCGGAAATGTGCTCGAGACTGTGACCATACCGGATCATCCGGAAATCGGAACGATTAAGGAGATCCTCATGGATCAGGGCGCGGAGGGCGCACTGATGAGCGGCAGCGGTCCTACAGTATTCGGGCTTTTTAAAGACATGGAAGCGGCAGAACGTGCCGTGGAGGTTTTAAAACAGGCAGACGGCGGACGGTTGACTCGCCAGGTCTATTTGACCAGATTTTTTAATAAAAAGACAGCCAGATAGAAGGAGGAGACCAATGACAAATAACTTTCAGGTAAATATGGATGAATATCTGCCGCTCCGTGATGTGGTATTTAAAACTTTGAGACAGGCGATTTTGAAAGGAGAACTGGAACCGGGAGAGCGTCTGATGGAGATTCAGCTGGCGGAGCGCCTCGGCGTTTCCCGTACTCCGATCCGGGAGGCGATCCGGAAACTGGAGTTAGAGGGGCTGGTTCTGATGATCCCGAGAAAAGGAGCGGAAGTTGCCCGGATCTCTGAGAGCAATCTCCGGGATGTGCTGGAGGTGCGGCGTTCTCTGGAGGAGCTTGCCATCGATCTGGCATGCCAGCGGATGACGCCGGAGGAATTAAATGAACTGCAGATGACACAGGATCTGTTTGCCCATGCGATCCGGGAGGGTGACGCCATGCAGATCGCCCAGACAGATGAGCGGTACCATGAGATCATCTATAACAGTACGAAAAATGCGAAACTGGTGCAGATTCTGAATAACCTCAGGGAGCAGATGTACCGTTACCGCCTGGAATATATCAAGGATGAGGACAAACGTCAGATCCTCTTAATCGAGCATGAACACATCCTGAAAGCGCTGAATCTGAGACATGTTCAGGAGGCAAAGCAGGCGATCCGGGAACATATTGACAACCAGGAGATCACGATTCTCAAGAATTTAAAGGAGCAGGAAAATGACGTTCAAAGAAAAGTATCTGGCAGGAGAAATTGAATTTGAAGAAATTGACGATTATATAGAAATCTGGAATAACAGTGACGATGAAAGAACACTGGCGAAATTTCTGGGACTGAGCGCGGAGGAAGAGGATGTGTGGATCGATGACAGTGACGAAGCGCTCCGGGAAATGCTGGATCGCCAGAAATAAGAAAAGGGGGAAGTCTCATGACAACAGTAACATTGGGGAGAACCGGAATTACGGTGAATAAGAATGGATTCGGCGCACTGCCGATCCAGAGAGTTACAAAGGAAGAGGCCGGAAAGATCCTGCGGAAAGCCTATGACAACGGAATCAATCTGTTTGACACAGCGAGAGCCTATTCGGACAGTGAGGAAAAAATCGGGTACGCGTTAAGTGACGTCAGGAACCATCTGACCATTACCACCAAGACCATGGCGAAAACGGCAGATGCGTTCTGGAAGGACCTGGAAACCAGCCTGACTCTGTTAAAGACGGACCATGTGGATGTGTACCAATTTCACAATCCTCCGTTCTGTCCGAAGCCGGACGACGGAACCGGACTTTACGAGGCGGCATTAAAGGCCAGGGAGCAGGGAAAGATCCGGTTTATCGGAATTACGAACCACCGTCTGGCGGTTGCTCATGAGGCCATTGAATCCGGACTGTATGATACGCTTCAGTTCCCGTTCTGCTATCTGTGCAGCGATAAGGATCTGGAGCTGGTGGAGGCATGTAAGAAGAATAACATGGGATTTATCGCCATGAAAGCGCTGTCCGGAGGATTGATCACCAATTCTGCCGCCGCCTATGCGTTTGAGGCCCGGTTTGACAATGTACTGCCGATCTGGGGAATCCAGAGAGAGCGGGAGCTGGATGAATTTTTAAGCTACATAGAGAATCCGCCGGTAATGACAGAAGAGATCCGGGTTCTGATCGAGAATGACAGAAAGCAGTTATTCGGCAGTTTCTGCCGCGGATGCGGATACTGCATGCCGTGCCCGGTCGGAATTGAGATCAATACCTGCGCGAGAATGTCACTGCTTCTGCGCCGGTCGCCGTCAAAGAATCATCTGTCCGAAGCCGGACAGGCAAAGATGATGAAGATTAAGGATTGCCTCCACTGTAATCAGTGTATGGGAAAATGCCCGTACGGACTGAACACACCGGAGCTTCTGGCGAGAAACTTAAAGGACTATGAAGAAATCCTGGCCGGCAAGGAAATGACACCGACGAATTTCTAAAGAAGTCAGGCCGGGAAATGAACGAAGGAGGAAAAAGGCTATGATCCGCATGATAGGAAATCATATCTGTAAGGACTGTGTGGCTGCCTGCGCACAGATTGAGAGGGAGCATCTCCCCATTGAGTTTCACGATATGGAGAAATCGCTGGACTATGTTAAGGAATTTCTGGCTGTCCGGGAAGGAAATCCGGAACTTTTTGAGGAATGCAGAAAAGAAAATCAGATCGGCATTCCGGTGTTTGTGCTGGACGACGGTAAAGTGACTCTGGACTGTGACGAGGCGTTTGCGGCGGCAAGAAAAGAGAAAGCGCCGACCGTAGTGATGATCGGAAGCAGCCTTTGCCCGGGCTGCAGAGCGCGTATGCAGCAGATCCGGGAGGAGGGACTCTGCGCGGAGATTCATGATCTGACGGAGGACCTCAATGATATGCGCCTTTTCCTGAAGATCCGGGAGGGGAATCCGGCTCTTTACGATGCGGTGAGAGCGGAGGGGAAGGTTGGAATTCCCGTATTTGTGCTGCCGGATGGTACGGTCACTGTGGAGTGGGAAAAAGCTCTGGAAGAGATGAAAAAGTTAAAATAGGGGAGGCATTGTCATGACGACAGGGGTGATCAGTGCGCTCATGCTCCCGTTTCTCGGAACGGCGATGGGATCGGCCTGTGTATTTTTCATGAAAGGTGAGATGAGCCGTACGCTGCAGCGGGCGTTAATGGGCTTCGCGTCGGGAGTCATGGTGGCGGCATCCGTCTGGAGCCTCCTGATTCCGGCCATGGAGCAGTCGGAAGCTATGGGAAAAATGGCCTTTCTTCCGGCCTGCGCGGGCGTCTGGGCCGGTTTCCTGTTCCTGCTCCTTTTGGACCATGTGATTCCGCATCTGCATTTAAACAGTGAATGTCCGGAGGGAACTAGATGCAATCTGGGGAAATCGGCCATGATGGTGCTTGCTGTTGCACTTCACAATCTGCCGGAGGGCATGGCGGTCGGAGTTGTGGCTGCCGGCTGGCTGTCCGGTGAGGAGGGGATCTCGGCTGCAGCGGCGTTTGCGCTGTCCCTGGGAATTGCGCTCCAAAACCTGCCGGAGGGAGCCATTATCTCCATGCCGTTAAAGAGTGAAGGGATGAAGACCGGAAAGGCATTCGGATATGGAGTCCTCTCCGGTATTGTGGAACCGGTCGGAGCAGCCCTCACGATTCTCGCTTCCGGATTCATTATTCCGTTCCTTCCGTATCTCCTGAGTTTCGCAGCCGGCGCCATGCTCTATGTGGTGGTGGAGGAGCTGATTCCGGAAATGTCAGAGGGGGAGCATTCCAATGTGGGAACGATCCTGTTCGCGGCAGGCTTTTCACTCATGATGGTTCTGGATGTGGCACTCGGATAGCGTGGAGTGTTAAGATCGTATCGCGATATGTTTTTGGAATATTAATATTTATTAAAACAAAATTAATTCCACAGAGAGCATCTTGACAAAGGTGACACTCTGTCACTATAATGGTGACGAGTTGTCACCTTTATTATTTTTTGCGGGTCAAGAGCCGAACGGATATGTCTTCATGTCCGCCCGACATACACCCGTTTTCTACTGCAGGGAGGGAGAAACATGCCGACAGAACGTTTTTACCGGTTGCCGAAGGAAAAATCGGAGGCGATCAGGCTGGCGGCGATCCGTGAGTTTAAACGAGTATCCCCGGATGAAGCTTCCATCAACAGGATCATCCAGGATGCGGAAATATCCAGAGGCAGCTTTTATACGTATTTTGCAGATAAACAGGATCTGCTGAAGTGGCTGCTCTGGGAGGGAACAAAGAATTTCCAGAGATTTTATGTAACAGAACTCCTGAAGACCGGGGGCGATATCTGGGACGTATTCGACAGAGTTCTGGAAGATACGATCCGGTGGTCAACAGAAAAGGGATTTGTTGAGATCATGGGAAATATTATGAAGAGTAATTTCTCTTCGGAGTATTTCCGCAGAGAGATCGATGAAGATCCGAAAAAGGGCGGAAGGAAGCAGGGATATATTGACTGGCTTTACCGGCATACGGACAAATCCCTGTGTCCAATCAGCGCGGAGGATTTTACGGAGCTCATGAATATGCAGATTTTATCCCTTGTTCTGGCTCTGAAAATGGTTTATCAGGACCATGAGGTCGTTGACAAGGTCTGCGAGAGCTATCGGAAACGGATGCGTATCCTGAGATACGGGGTTTGTCCCGGAGAGGAAAAATCGGAACTGGAAGAATCGAAAGGAAGGCAGGAAGAGGAGAAACTATGAATAAAGCGGGAAAGATTGCTGCAGGAGTCGTTATAGTCGGCGTCCTGGGTACATTTGTGTTTATGAGACTGAATAAACCGGCGGAAGTGATCGAGGCGGTTCCGGATCCGACGGTTCGGATCGAAAATCCTCAGAAGGGAACGATCGAGCTTCAGACCGGCCTTACCGGCACGATATCTCCGGCGGAAAGTGTATACATTATCCCGACCGGCGCCGGTGAAGTGCTGGAAGTGTATGTGAAAGCGGGAGACCGGGTGGAAAAAGACCAGCCGTTATTCAGAATTGACAATAAACAGTTTGATGTGGCGAAAATTTCGCTGGATACCGTGAAACTGAATCTGAAGGATGCGGAAACGAATCTGAACCGTATGCGCGTTCTCTATGAGAGCGGAGATATATCTGCCCAGGCGTATGAGCAGGTTGAGAGCGGTGTGAAGACACTGAGACTGCAGCTGGAATCCGCGCAGTTAAATTATGATATCCAGGAGGATGCGAGCGTCGTTTGCGCACCCATCGGAGGCATTCTGGAGCAGTTTGACGTGGAAGTCCACGATATGATCGGAGGTGGCGGTATGTCCGGCATCATTTCCGGTGAGGGAAACAAGACGGTGGAATTCTCTGTGTCTGAGCGTGTGATGAAAGGAATTCAGGCGGGTGATCCTCTGACTGTGGAAAAAAACGGAAGCAGCTATGAGGGTGTGATCACCGAGGTCGGCACCATGGTAAACCAGCAGACGGGCCTGTTTAAAGTGAAGGCCTCTCTGAACAATGCGGACGCACTGGCAAACGGTACGATGGTAAAGCTTTACGTGACATCTGAAAAGGCGGAGAATGTCATGACACTTCCGGTGGACTGTGTATCTTACAGCAATGGAGACGCGTTTGTCTATACCTATGACGCGGATACAGGAAAAGCAAAGAAGGTTCCCGTGGAGGATGGACTGATCAGCTCAGAGAAGATCGAGATTGAGTCCGGCCTTACATACAGCGACGAGGTCATTGTTTCCTGGACGAAGGAGCTCTACGACGGCGCTCCTGTCGTTCTGGCAGGGGAAGAGGGAAAAGACGCGGCGGAAACAACGGCAGCAAATTAAGGAGGCGTGATCCATGGGTTTAACAAGAAAGGTGTTAAAACGGCCGGTTACAACGATCCTTGTTGTGCTGTGCCTGATTGTTTTTGGTATTTCCTCTGTGACGTCTTCCAAACTGGAGCTGATGTCTGCGATGGAGATGCCCATGCTGATTATCAGTGCCGTTTACCCCGGAGCCAGTCCGGATGACGTAGAAGAGCTGGTAATCAAGGTCATTGAGGACGAAGTGGGAACACTGTCCGGCGTGGATACTACAATGAGCATGTCCAGTGAAAACTTTGGTATGGTCATGCTTTCCTATGAATACGGGCAGGATATCGATAAGGCATATGATGACCTGAAAAAGAAGATAGACGGTCTGGCAGGCGATCTGCCGGATGATGTGGATACACCGACGATCATTGAGATGGATATCAACGATATGTCGTCGATCATGCTGGCGATCAATAACTCCGCGGAGCCCAATCTTTACAACTATGTGGATGGAACCGTGATTCCGGAACTTGAGAAGTTAAGCTGTGTCGCCAATGTGGACGTCAGCGGCGGCCAGAAAGAGTATGTCCGCGTGGAATTGATTCCGGAAAAGCTGGCCCAGTACCACCTGAGTATGAACGCCATTGCCGGAATGATCGGTTCCGCCGATTTCTCCATGCCGGTGGGCAGTACGATCGTGGGCGGCAAAGATCTTTCTGTAACCTCCGGCGCTGATTTTGACACAGTGGAACGGTTAAAAGAGATTCCGATCACCCTCGGAAACGGCAATATGATCTATCTGGAAGATGTGGCCAATGTCTATACGGCCCTGGAGGATAAGGATTCGATCGGACGTTACAATGGCATTGATACGGTTTCCATCGGAATCAAAAAAAATCAGGACAGTACGGACATTGAGGTTTCAAGAGAAGTTATGAAGGTCCTGAACGAAATGCAGGAGGATGACCCGAATCTTCAGGTGGAAGTCATCAATGACAGCAGTGAGATGGTTTTGAATTCGTTAAAGAGCGTTATGCAGACCATGGTGCTGGCAGTCATTGTCGCAATGATCATTATTTTCCTGTTCTTCGGCGATCTGAAAGCCTCTCTGATCGTAGGTACTTCCATTCCGGTTTCCATTCTGGCCGCCCTGATCTGCATGAAGTTAGCCGGATTTTCGCTGAACGTGATCACTCTGAGCAGCCTGGTTCTGGGCGTCGGCATGATGGTGGATAACTCGATCGTCGTACTGGAAAGCTGTTTCCGCAACACAGGAAAGGGCGGATTTGTAGAAGCCAGAGAGGCGGCTCTTACCGGAACCGGTGTGGTGTTACAGTCGATCATCGGCTCCACACTCACTACATGTGTGGTATTTCTGCCGTTAGGCTTCATGGCCGGACTGAGCGGTCAGCTGTTCAGGCCGTTAGGCTTTACGATTGTTTTCTGTATGATTGCCTCCCTGATCTCGGCGATGACGCTGGTTCCTCTGTGCTATACCTTTTATCTTCCGAAGGAGAAGACCAATACGCCGGCACATGCTCTGATCACAAAGCTCCAGGATGGATACCGCTCGATCATGCGGGTCCTTATCAAACACAAGGCAATGGTAATGTTCACATCTGTCGGACTGCTGGCATTATCTCTTTTCCTGGCAACCCAGCTTAAGATGGAAATGATGCCGATGACTGATGAGGGAATCATCGGAATTACGATGGAGGTGCAGCCAGGTCTTACGGTCGAAAAGATCGATGAGATCGCAAGCCGCGCGGAGGCTTATATTTCGGAGGATCCGGATGTGGATACTTATCTGGTTTCCTACGGAAGCAGTGGTCTGTCTATGAACATGGGCGGTGGAATATCTGTGACTGCTTATCTGAAGGATGACCGCTCCAGAGAGACGTCAGAGGTACTCAGAGATTGGAAGCATGAGATGCAGACCTGGACGGACTGCACGGTTTCTCTTGAAGAGCAGTCCACCATGGGCAGCATGGCGATGCTGGCCGCGGACGAGGTGGAAGTGATTCTTGTCAGCACACAGTATGATGAATTAAAGCAGGTTTCCGACGAGATCGTGGATGAACTGCGTGCCCGTCCGGATACCACATATGTTCATTCCACGCTGGAAAATGATGCTCCTCTGGTCGAAATTGCCGTGGATCCCGTCAAGGCGGCTGCGGAGGGAATGACCCCCGTTCAGGTTGCCTCCCAGCTGTACATGATGATCAGCGGCACAGAAGCCACAACGATCAACGTGGACGGAAACGATATCTCCGTTAAAGTGGAGTACCCGAAGGATGAGTACAGGACCATTGACCAGATTCAGGGGATCGTGCTTCCGACAGCAACAGGAAGCTCCGTGGCCCTCAGAGACATCGCGGAAATCGGCTTTAAGGACAGCCCGCAGAACATTATCAAGACAGATAAACAGTACCAGGTGACTGTCACCGGCACGTTGAATGATCTGGCGAACGAGAATACAAAGAGCGAGATTCAGCGGGAGATCGTAGAACCGCACTTAAACAGCGTGATCCGGCTGAAGGACAACAGCATGACGGAAATGATGAACGAGGAATTCGGCGCCCTGTTCCAGGCGATCGGCTTTGCCGTATTCCTGATTTTCGTCGTTATGTCAGCCCAGTTTGAGTCTCCGCGATTCTCCCTGATGGTTATGACGACGATTCCGTTTGCGCTCATTGGTTCCTTTGGCCTCCTCTGGCTGACGGACTGCTCCATCAGCATGCCCAGCCTCTTAGGCTTCCTGATGTTAGTCGGAACTGTAGTAAACAACGGTATTCTGTTTGTGGACACGGCGAATCAGTACCGGTCGGAGATGGATATTGACACGGCGTTAATTGAAGCGGGAGCGACCCGTCTGCGTCCGATCCTTATGACGACGCTGACAACGATCGTTGCGATGATCCCTATGGCGCTTGCTGTCGGGCAGGCAGGAGAACTGATGCAGGGACTTGCGCTTGTCGATGTGGGCGGTCTGATCGCTTCGACACTTCTGGCGCTCCTCATGCTGCCTGTTTATTATAAGGTAATGAACAGACAGCCAAAGAAGGCGCCGGATTACGATTAAGAGGGCAGGAATTGAAAGAAATCGTAAGAGAAATGTTATTGAAATTGTGATGTCCCGGGAGTATTCTCATTGATAACGGAGGAATCATTGATGAGACGGAAAAACAGGTGGAAAAGAACCGGCACCGTACTGCTCGCGGCTGCCATACTCGGGAGTGTACCCACGGTAGGCGGCGGCCTGATAACGGCAGCGGCAGCGTGGAAGACTCCGGTGACGGAATTTGATGAAGAGATGTTTTCGCGGCTGGCTGACAATGTTCTGGAATATGAGGAAATTCCGGGACTGGTGGAACAGTATAACACGGAATTCCGAAACCAGCTGCAGAGCTACTACAATAATCCTGACGGAACCAGCGGTCTTTCAAAGGAGCAGCTTCTCGGCCTGGCGGCTGATCTCAGAGACGAGGCGAAGGGCCTTGAGGACGAGGCGGAGGACCGGGAAGAGGAGCACGCGATCGGCGAAGCGGCTTACAAAGAGTATCAGGATAATATCCGGTCGTTAAAAAAGTACGCAACGGAGCTTGAAAAGGCGGCCAGAGGGGAAACGAAAGCCGGTCAGACTGCAGTCCGGGAACTGAGGCTTCTGAGGAACCGGCAGATCATCTCTGCGTCCGGAAAAATGCGGGCATATCAGGCGTATGAAGATCAGGTGAAAATCAGGGAAAAGAAAATGGAGATTGCGGAGCTGGACCTGAATTCTGCAAAACGGCAGATGGAGCAGGGACTGTACTCCACGGCGGATGTGCTGTCCGCACAGCAGGCTCTAAATGCTGCGGCTGCCGACCTTCAGGAGGCCAAAACCTCCTGCGCAAACGGGAAACGTGATCTTCTCATGATGTTAGGCTGGCGGTATGACGCTGAGCCGGAGATCATGAGAGTGCCGGATCCGGATCCGGCTGTGATCTCCGGATACAGCATCGAGGCTGACATGGAGACGGCGATCAGCAACAACTATGATCTGTACGATACCAGGCGGGCTGCGGCAGCTTCGTTCGGCGGTCTCGATAAGAAGAATCGCGAGATCCGGACTGCGGAGGACTCTGTGCGGATGCAGATGGATCTTCTCTATCAGGACGTGATGCAGAAAACAGCAGCCTTCCGGGCAGCGATAACGAAGTATCAGACGGCCGAAGCCGACAAGGCGATGGCAGACCGGAAGTACAGTCTCGGTATGTTAAGTCTGAGAGAGTATCTGGAAGCGGAAGTGGCATGGTTGGAGGCTGTGGCTGCGAAGGATTCCGCCGGTCTTGATCTGACAGCGGCTATGGAAACGTACGAGTGGGCCAGAATGGGCCTGATCGAGAGTTCGAATCAGTAATGGGCAGCCCCAGTGAGGTGGAATATGAAAAAATTTGGAAGACGAGTGATTCCGGTGCTTTTGGCGGTGTCCATGACAGCCGGAACGATGACCGCGTACGCGGATGACAATTTTACTCCCGGTCCCGGAAAGCCCTACGACGACGCGACTGAGGCAAGGATCAGGGACAATGTGCTGGAGTATGATGAGATCAGTCTTCTGATCGACCAGTATAATACAACGTTGAAGAATATGCGCGACAGCTATTCGGACAACCGGGAATCCTATAAGAGCATCAATAAACTGAAAGAGCAGATGGCAGATGCATCCGGCGCGCTTCTGGAGCAGTCGGGCCAGATGTCGGATATGGCGAATATGTTTAAGAATGCGCTGGGTTACCAGACAATGGTGACGCCATCCGCCTACGCGGATATGGTGTATGCGTCGGAAATGCTCTCTCTGCGGGCGGATCAGACGCTCCTTCAGGCGGATGCCATGACGGAAATGACGCCGCAGATGATGAAAATCAAGATGGTGGATTCGGTTCGCTGCAGCCTGATCTCCGGCGCGCAGAGCGCCATGATCGGTTATGAACAGATGATCCTGAACAAAGCCGTTCTGGAGGATTCCATAAGTCTTCTGGAGGCGGTTTGCCGCTCCACAGAGCTTCAGGCAGCACAGGGACTTGTGACGCAGAATGATGTGCTGAAGGCAAAACAGAATCTGGAATCTGCTCAGGCAGGCAAGCTTTCTCTGGATGCCGGCGAACAGAAGATCCGCCAGACTCTTTGCACTATGATGGGGTGGGAATACAATGATATCCCGGAAATTCAGAAGATTCCGGAGGCAGACCTCAGCCGTATCGACGGGATGAATCCGGAAACCGACAGGGAAGCGGCGATCGCAAATAACCTGACTCTGCGGTACAACCGTCTGGACTACGAAAACAAGACGGACGGATCCGTGGAAAAGATCAACCTGAAGCGCACGATGGACGCAGAAGAGGCGGAGGTCGCTTCGTCTCTGACGAACCTCTACAACTCGGTCCTTCAGAAACGAAACGAATATGAAACCGCGCAGGCGGCTTATGAGCTGGAGAAAGTCAACATGGATACCGCGGAGAGAAAGCGTGCCCTTGGAATGATCGGAAATCTGGAGTATCTGCAGCAGAAGAATTCCTTCATTACCAAGGAAGTCAACGTGAGAAGTACGGAGCTTTCTCTGTTCCAGGCGATGGAGACTTATGACTGGGCAGTAAAGGGAAATCTGTCACTGTCCCAGTAATTTAAAACGAATATGGAGGCGGGGCAGGAGCGGATCCTGCTCCGTCTTTTGCGTCTGAGAGTTTCTGGCAGCACCCGGGGTATGGGGTCCTGTCCTGACGAAAGGCAGAGTACGGACGGGGTGCCTGGCGGTGAGAAGCGACAGAAAGTCATCTTCCGGAAGCAGGTTCTTCAGCTCCTCCTTTGAGGAGTCAGGCACGACCGCGTGTGTGCTGTCCAGGTGGCAGAGGGAGGGATACAGGACGCACCAGAAGTTTTCTCCTTCGCCGCTGCCGATCACCACACGCACAGCCTCGTAAGTGCCGGCAGGAAATGTCATGTCCCCGTATGTTTTTTCCGGAAAGTCACAGGTCTCCAGACTGATCCGGGCGGAATAGCTGTATCCCAGGCCGCCCATGAAGGACTCGGCGGAGGCCTCAAGCTCAGCCCGGCTGTCGGTCAGATATTGAATCAGATCCTCACGTGTCAGCACTTCATTCGGACCGGTCAGATCCCGGGCTTCGTTTTGAATCCGCTCCAGCAGGAGGTCCCGCACCTTAAGCTTTAACGCCTGATCCTCCGGGGAGTCGCTGTTGGCAAGTACATGAAACCGGAGGATCTTTGGAGCGATCCGTGCTGCTAACGCCTCATCGTGGCGCCGGATTCCGGACATGGCCAGAAGAAACGCCATGAGCACCAGCGTCACGGACAGGCAGAAATGATATTTCTTTGTCATCGTGATCCCTTCTTTTTAATCATATTTACTATTTGTAATTGTTGCCTGTTGTGCTATAATCTAAACGTATTTGACTATTTTTCAGAGAGGATTTCAGAAAATGAACAAGAAAAATCTGGTTGCATTATTTGGCGGGCAGTCATCCGAGCATGTGGTTTCCTGCATGTCTGTCCGGAATGTGGCTTCCTGTATTGATACAGAAAAATATAACGTGATCCTGGTGGGCATTACAGAAGACGGCCACTGGCTCAGAGTAAAATCCATCGAAGAGATCGAGAATGATACCTGGAGAGAAGGAAAAGAGACGGCAGTTCTCTCCCCGGATGCGCGCGAAAAATGCCTGCTCGTAATGCGGGGAGATTCCGTGGAAAAGATTCCTGTGGATGTGGTCTTCCCGGTTCTGCATGGCCTTTATGGGGAGGATGGGACCGTACAGGGAATCCTGGAGCTGGCCAGGATCCCGTATGTGGGCTGCGGAGTTCTGTCCTCTGCGGTCTCCATGGATAAACTGTCCACGAAGATCATCGTAAACAGTCTGGGGATCCGGCAGGCGGCATATGTGCCGGTGATGAAAGCGGAGCTCTCCGATATGGACTGTGTGGCAGAGCGCATAGAAGAGGCGCTCTCCTATCCGGTGTTTATCAAGCCGTCCAACGCGGGGTCTTCCAGAGGAGTGTCCCGGGCGGATAACCGGGAGGAACTGGAGAAAGGACTCCTTGAGGCGGCAAAACATGACAGGCGGATTCTTGTGGAGGAGATGATCGTCGGACATGAGATCGAGTGCGCCGTGTTCGGCGGAGGAAGCCTGGCGGTGAAGGCCTCCGGCGTGGGCGAGATTCTGGCGGCCGCGGATTTTTATGACTTCGACGCCAAGTATTATAATTCGGAGTCCCGGACTGTGGTGGATCCGAAGCTGCCGGGCGACGCGGCGGAGCGCGTGAGAGAAGCGGCTGTGAGGATCTTTGAGGCGGTGGATGGATACGGTCTGGCCCGTGTGGACTTTTTTGTGGAAAAGGACGGCGGTGTTGTCTTTAACGAGATCAATACGATGCCGGGATTTACGGCGATCAGCATGTATCCCATGCTCTGGGACGCGAGAGGGATCAACAGAGCAAAGCTGGTTGACGACCTGATCAGCCACGCGATGACGAGATATGGAAGGTAGAAAACATGGACAAAAACGCACCGATCGGAGTTTTTGACTCCGGAGTGGGCGGTCTGACCGTCGCCCGCGAAATCATGCGCCAGCTTCCGGAAGAACGGATCGTGTATTTCGGAGATACGGCGAGACTTCCCTACGGAAGCAAATCGAGACGGACCGTGATCCGCTTTTCCGAACAGATCATCCGTTTCCTGCGCACGAAGGATGTCAAGGCTATTGTGATCGCTTGCAACACAGCCTCCTCCTTTGCGCTTGAGGAAGTCCGGAAAGAGGTGGATATCCCCATCATAGGCGTGATCAATGCCGGCGCCAGAGCGGCGGTCGGAGCCACGAAAAACGGTAAGATCGGAATTATCGGGACGGAAGGCACCATAGCCAGCGGCACATACGCGGACACGATCCGGAACATGAAGCCTGGCGTGGAAGTGTTCGGAAAAGCATGCCCGCTGTTTGTTCCGCTGGTGGAGGAGGGTCTTCTCCACGATACGGTGACCGACGAGATCGCCTCCCGGTATCTCTCGGTTCTGAAGGAGAAGTATATTGACACGCTGGTGCTCGGCTGTACCCATTACCCGCTCCTGAGGTCGACGCTGGCGCGGACCATGGGCGCCGATGTGGCGCTTGTGAATCCGGCGTATGAGACGGCCGTGCAGCTTAAGACTCTGCTCAGGTCCATGGAAATGAACTGCGATGCGGGACAGAATCTTTCTCAGGGGGAAAAATATCAGTTTTTTGTCAGTGATATGGCAGAGAAGTTCCGGGCGTTTGCCACATCGATTCTTCCGGAGGAAGTAAAGGAGACGATTCAGATCAATATTGAGGAGTACTGATTATGACGAAAGACGTTCTTGTGCGGATGAGAGGCACGCAGGTCATCGGCGAGGAGACCGAAACCATAGAGGTCATTGTGCCCGGAAGCTGTTATGAGAAAAACGGAAAGTGGTATCTGATCTACGATGAGAATATCGAAGGAGCAGACGAACCCACAAGAAACACGGTGAAGATCGGACCGGAAAAGGTCGAGGTGACGAAACACGGTCTGGTGAACAGTCACCTGGTCTACGAGACCGGAAAAAAGAATATGGCCAACTATATGACTCCCATGGGCCTGATCGTTCTGGGAATCACGACGAAATCGATTTTCGTGGAAGGAGACGGCGCGAAGCTGCGGCTGGAACTTACCTATGCTCTGGAAATGAACGGACAGTTTGTATCGGACAGCCGACTGGAAATCGAAGCAGCTTCGAAACAGGACAGCGTACTTAATCTGGCAGAACAGGATTAGCGCAGGCATAAAAAAAGAAGGAGATGAGCTCCTTCTTTTTTAAACTATTTTTCTTCTTTGTCCTTTTTGAAGAGACCTTTGATTTTCTGAGTGAAGGTTTTCTTAGGCGGCAGCGGCGGGATTCCTCCGCGAACACTCTTGATATCTGTTATGTAGAGTCCGCTGACAACAACCTTGGCCTCTGTTCTCAGAGGAAGCTGTAAAAATACTTTCTCGTCTGCGATCATCGTCGTGATTCTGGGGCCGATTTTCGCTTTGACTACCGGAATTTTCGCCCGTTTTGCATACCACGGGGTCTGTTCCATTACAATAGCCGGGAGACCGGCGTCTTTTAACTTCATCTTCTTCTTATCAATCGCCATAATAGTAACGACCTGCTTTGCAGCGTCGATCATAGACTGCTGTTCAACCTGACGTTTCTCCATCTTTCTTCCGAAATAATAGAGAACTGCCAGAATGATCACAAGGATGACAAGGATGACAAGTACTACGTTCAGCACAGTGCTCATGGGAATACCTCCAATTATCTTCACGTTCGCCCCCGACTTAACAGGCAGGGCATTACTTGATAAATTATAGCATTCATTATGTAAAAGCGCAAGCGGATATTTGCTGGGAACGCGCGCGGAAAGCCCGCGGGAAAGACAGCGCAGCTCTGTTTTCCGGAAGGAGAGGACCGGAACAGAAGTAAAATTTGAGACTCAAAGAAAAATTGTGAAAAATGTCTATAAATGCAGAAAAAATGTTGACCGTATTAGCTAAATATGATAGAATTTAACGTGTTATTAGCGTGGAAAAATAAAAGAAAGGAGATTGAAAAAACAGACGGATAATAATAACGAAGGAAAAATTTAAAACACAACCACAGACAATTTAACTAAGGAGGATGTAAATGAGCGAGAACACAACCCAAAAGAGAAGCAAACTCGACGTGGTATTGGGGGCCATCGAGAAAGCGGCAAATAAGCTGCCGTCACCGTTTACTTTATTCTGTATGCTGTTTCTTATCACAGCAGTATGTTCACTGATTCTGAGTGTCCTTCATGTAGAGGTAACTCACCCGACGACAGGCGACATCGTAACTGTCAATAACTTCTTCTCCCGTGACGGTATCGTATGGTTCGTTAAAAAGATGGTAACGAACTTTACCGGATATGCACCGTTCGGACTTGTGCTTGTAATGACAATCGGTATCGGTATGCTGGAGCAGACTGGAATGGTTAACGTACTTCTTCGTACGACCATCTCCAAGGTTCCTCCGGTTCTGATTCCGTTCGGCTGCGCACTGATCGGTATCTGCGGAAATATCTTCTCCGATTCCTGTGCAGTTATTATCCCGCCGCTTGCGGCGCTTGCCTTCATCGGCGTAGGTAAGAATCCGCTCGCAGGTATGATGTGCGCATTCCTGGGTACACAGGCCGGATTCTCCGCGAACCTGATTATCGCAGGTACGGACGGTCTTCTCGCAGGTATTACCAACACCGTTCTTGACGGTTTCTTCGGCGAAGGCATTTACCATGTCGAGGTAGTCTGCAACTGGTTCTTCATGATGATTTCCACAGTTTTCCTGGCAGTGATCATCGCTCTTCTGGATCAGTTTATCCTGGAGCCGAGATTCGGCAAATATACGCCTGGTAAAGGCGCTTCCGGCGAAGTTGTAGAAGTTGTGGACGTGACGCCGGAAGAAATTAAGGCACTTAAAAAGTCCGGTATCGCTGCTCTTATCTACATTGCAGTGATCCTTCTGGGCATTTACACAAGAATCCTTTCTAACGAAGACGGATCGATCCTTTCTTCTCCGTTCTTAAGCGGTATTATCCCGATCCTGTTCGGCCTGTTCTTCGTAACCGGTCTTACCTACGGCCGCTCCGTAGGCTGCATTAAGACAGAGCGTGATATTTCCAATAAGATGATGGATCAGGTAAAGACGATGGCTCCGTTTATCGTATTCGTATTGGC
Organism: Lachnospiraceae bacterium; assembly: GCA_022788065.1. Taxonomy (GTDB): domain Bacteria; phylum Bacillota; class Clostridia; order Lachnospirales; family Lachnospiraceae; genus SUG393. The sequence continues at coordinate 18,015 of JALEWG010000074.1, forward strand.
ATCTTCTCAGTTTGTAAACCTGTTCACATGGACAAACATCGGTACGGTTCTCAGTATCGCAGGTGCTAACGGCCTGGAGGCTACCGGTTTCACAGGAATCCCGATGCTTGTATGCTTCATTATCATGACTGCATGTATCAACCTGTTAATCGGTTCCGGTTCCGCGAAGTGGACAATTTTTGCCCCGATCTTCATCCCGATGCTTACCATGCTCGGATATGATCCGGCATTCATTCAGCTGGCATACCGTATCGGCGACTCCTGTACAAACGCGATGTCCCCGATGAGTGCATACCTGTTCATGATTCTTGGTATTGCTCAGCAGAAATACGACAAGGATGTACAGCTTGGTACCTTCCTGTCCAACCTGGTTCCGTGCTGTCTGATCATGCTTGCATGCTGGATCGTCCTGTTCGTTCTTTACACAATGACAGGTCTTCCGATCGGACCGGGCGCTTACATGCACCTTCCGGCAGACGTTGCAGCAGCTCTTCTGCACTAGAATCTATAGTGTTATAATCCCCGACTGCTGACAGGCGGCCGGTGTTACGGGCTGCCGCTTGCTGCGGCAGCTCGTTCTGCGCAGAAGGAAATTACTTTCCTCCAGAAAAAAATGCTCCGCATCGGATGCGAGAGAAAAGATTGACGATACAGAAAACGAATGGTAAAATGAATGTGTTCGTTGATTCGATTAAGCAAATAATCGTAAATTGACGGAAAAATAATAAAATTTTTTGAAAGAAAGGTGATTGGAAATGGGAAAACAGGCAGCATGGGAAGAAATTGACAAAAAAGCAGCAGAAATCCTCGATGCCAGCGATGAGATCTGGGGTTGTGCGGAAACTGCATTCCAGGAAACAAAATCCATGAAAGTTCTCTGCGACCTTCTGAGAAAAGAGGGGTTCGAAGTAGAAGAGGGAATTGCAGATGTTCCGACAGCGTTTAAAGGTACGTTCGGTTCCGGGAAACCGGTAATTGGCCTTCTTGGTGAGTATGATGCCCTTTCCGGTCTTGATCAGGAATCCGGTGCTCTGGAGAAGAAAGCGGTTCATTCCGGCGCCCCGGGACACGGCTGTGGTCATAATATGCTGGGAACGGCTTCATTATCAGCGGCAATCGGCATTAAAAAATATCTGGAGGAGAGCAAAAAATCCGGCACGATCATTTATTTCGGATGCCCCGGTGAGGAAGGCGGATCCGGTAAGGCGTTTATGGCAAAGGGCGGCGCGTTCGACGGCCTTGACGCGGCGATCACATGGCATCCGGGTGATCTGACAAGAGCAGATACAGGAAGCTCCCTCGCAAACTACCAGGTTGCATATAAATTCTACGGAACCAGTGCCCATGCAGGCGGTGCGCCGCATCTCGGCAGAAGTGCTCTGGACGCTCTGGAGCTGATGAACATGGGCGTTCAGTTCCTTCGTGAGCATGTCGTTCCGGAGGCGAGAATCCACTATGCGATCACCAATACAGGCGGATACTCTCCGAACGTAGTACAGCCGTATGCGGAAGTTCTGTATCTGATCCGCGCACCGAAGAATAAACAGGTGGAGGAGATCTTCCAGCGTGTCAATAAGATCGCGGAAGGTGCCGCACACATGACAGAGACAAGAGTTGAGATCGACTTTGTGAAGGGCTGCTCCAACCTGATCAGCAATAAAGTGATCGCAAAGAAGCTCTGGGAGAATCTGACCGAGCTCGGTGCTCCGGAATATACGGAAGATGAGATGAAGATGGCGGAAGCGATCCACGAGAGCGCGGGAGACAGCCGCTATGAGTCCATCGAAAAGGTTGCGAAGAACTTTGATAAGCAGACCAGAAAAGAGATTCTGGAACATAAGGGCGAGGCCATGTACCGTTTCGTGGCTCCGTTTGATCCGGTCGGCGTGATGTCTTTCGGTTCCACAGACGTTGGCGATGTGAGCTGGAACTGTCCGACAGCCCAGGCCTACGTAGCCACATGGGCAGCGGGAACTCCGGGACATTCCTGGCAGGTCGTTACCCAGGGCAAGAGCGGACTGGCACATAAAGGCCTGATTTATGCGGCAAAGGCTATGGCGGGCGCCGCAGTCGACATGTTCGAGGACCCGGCAGTGATCGAGGAGGCCAAGGCAGAGATGGAAGATACGCTGGAAGGCGACAGCTACCACTGCCCGATTCCGGATGGCTGCAGACCGAGAGCAATCGGCATGACGAAATAGAGAACAGCAATATTTGCGGATCCCCGGAGGCACATACTGGCAGTCCGGGGATCCTGTCTGTGAAGGCGAAAGGCGGGGAAAGCGGATATGGAAGAAAACAGACAGCTGACAGAACTTCTGGAACAAATGAAAAAGAACGAAGAGCGCAGGAACCGGTATGCGAAATGGCAGTTCCTTGCATCTTTGGTGACAGCGGTCTGCTGTGTGCTGATACTTGGCATCGGTATCGGCGCGTATGTGACCGTTGTACCCGGACTCAAGGATGCACTTGGAGAGATTCAGACTGTGACGGCAGACCTGAACCGGATCGCCGAACAGCTGACCGAGGCGGATCTTGCCGGTCTGGTGGAACATGTGGACCGGCTGGCGGTGACCAGCGAGGAGGGCATAAAGGACGCATTGGAAAAAATTGAGTCCATCGATATCGATGAACTCAACCGTGCGATCAAGGCCTTGTCTGATGTGGTGACGCCTCTGGCCAGACTGATGGGAAAATTCAGTTGAACGGGGTGACCATGCCGCAGCTTTCCAGAAAGAGGAACATCAGGCTGATGGCAAGAAGATCTGCGCAGCCGCCTGGGCTGAGATTCCCGGCGATATAGGCGGCATCCAGCGCGGAGAGCTTTTCATGGAAGGTATCCGGGGTGATTTCCGAGAGGATCGCCCCGGCTTCTTTTTTGCATTTTTCAGCCGTTTCGCGGCCTCCCCGATGGATCATGTTGGTATCATCCACACGGGACATCATGGAGATCAGAGCGAGCACAGATGCATCATTCAGGGAAAAGCCCATGGAGAGGCGGCTTTTCAGCACCGGAAGACCATGTGTGAGGACGGACGGAAATCCAGCGGCGGCTTCGCCGCGGGCGCCTGTGATCCGGTAGGATGCATAGAGCATTTCTCCCGACGTCCGGGCTTCATTGCGAAAATCCCCGAGAGAACATGTCCCAAGGCTTCGGCAGATCTCGATCAGTCCGGAAGAATCGACAGCACTGCGGGTCCCCATAGCTTCAGCGTACAGTTTTCCTAGGGAACCCAGCACGATTGCGGAAGCGAAAATCAGTCCTTTATGCGTATTGACGCCGCCGGTTGCCGCAAACATATGGGATTCCGCCTCCTGACCGGCAAAACGGAGTCTGGAAAAGAGAGAGCGGTCTGGTTCGCTGCCGTATTCCCAGCCGATACAGAAAAAATCCCGGAAACACGGAATCAGAGCGGCACTGCTGTCAAGGAAGGTAAAGAAGTCCATATCGCTGTGGGAGCCGGAATTGTTCCGGTCCACCAGCCCGGGTTTCGGTGTGGAGGATACTTCATATAATAGAGCGCGCACGGCGCAGGCGGCAGCCATGTCGGCAGCCTGTCCTTTAAAATAATCATTCAGGATCTGGGCGGTGCGCCAGAGGACCAGCTCAGTGGAATGTGTCTTTGCGCGGGCACAGGCTTTGGCGTTGTCGCCGCAGATCAGGCAGGTTCGCGGCTCAAGACCGAGGTCAGACCGGGATACTGACAGGCCGTCCGGTCGGATCACGTCCATGTCGAACAGACGGCCGAGCGGATGACTTTCTTCAATGGAAGCCGTTATACGCTTGATCGCGTCAGGTTCCTCTGTGAGGACAAAAAATGCCTCAGGGCCCGTATTTTTCCGGGATTCCTCAAAATGAAGAATCTGTTTTGCAGGAATCCGGGAGCGAAGCTCCTTCGTGCCTTCTTCAAACGCCGCGACGCCAAGAGGAAAATGCTTGATCGCGCCGGCGATATTCATGGAAAAACTGATGATGGAGCGGGTACCCGTCAGTTTCAGCAGTTCTTTCTGCCGGTATGCCCGGCACTCTCTCGCGTCCAGAATTTCCGGGAGCGAGACCGGAGTACCATGGATAATTGTCTCGAGTTTCATATCAGAACCCCTTAAATTCATTCTTCAGATAGTTGGCAGTACACGGCGGAACAAGGGAGAGAACTTCTTCATCCACTCCTTTGAATTTTAAAAGCTTGCGGACACGGGAGGCGCTGATCACCTCGGCGGTCCCGTCCGGACCTTCTGTTGCGATCCGGTCGATCTTGATAAACGAGATATTATAGCGCGGGAGAATCTCGATCATTGCCTCGTTGTATCTGCGTGTCACAGGATCAAACGGTTCCTCACCGGCAAAGCGCTTGGTGATATGGAAGATCGGTGCGATGCGGGAGGCAAACAGTGTAATATCCAGCTCACTCTGGATTCTGGCCGCATCCTCGCCCTCCTTCAAAAAGTAGGTCGGGAAGGTGGCAGAGGAGATCATATAGGGGCCGGACGGATGAACCTGAACATTGGGAAGATGAGCGGTACCCTCCTTCACAAGACGGAGGCGCACATCGAACGGGAAGGCCGACCGGTTTTCCTCCACAACGAAGATGTGGAGCAGGCTGCATCGGGAGGCCGCATAGGTGATGAGCCCCAGATGGCCTTTGGTGAACGGGTTGCAGTTCATGACGATACAGCCGATGCCGCCGGTCAGGGAACTGGGTTCCGGACAGCCGGAGCTTGCCGACGGAATCCCGGATTCCTGTGAAGCGGATCCGGCAAGCTGGCGGGAATAAAAGTTTTCCAGCCCGTTTTTCCGGTTCTCCAGCATGAGAACAGATTCTGTTTCTGCCAGCGGATAAAAGCCGCAGGAAGTAAAAAGCAGCCTGTTTTTGGGCCGCGTGATGACGAAAAGGTCATAATATCCATGCTCGAAACGGTTTTCTACCAGCCGGGATACGAGGCTGCCGAGTGCGTTCTGTCCTCGGAGCGATTCATCGACCGCAAAGCATTTTAAGAGGTTTCCCGCACAGCAGCCGCAGCCGGCCAGCTCTTCATTTTCATCGAACACTCCGAACGCAGTCTCGATATCGTCCTCGTAATTCAGGTGGTGCTTCGCAAGAAAATCCACCAGCATATGTTTATCATGGGAAAATCCAAGAGATATTTCGTGGATTGTCAGGGTATCAGTCATGGCAAGTCCTCCGTCTATTCAATAATCAGATCTTTTTCCTGCTTTTCAATGACTTCGCCGATGATCGCGCCGGTGAGGGACTGGTCGTTCAGCTGCTTTACAAGAGCGTGTGCCTCCTCTGCCGGGAGGGAGAGCAGCAGCCCGCCTGAAGTCTGCGGATCGGAGATCAGATCCACCAGGCATTCCTCTGCGGTGTCCCGGATCTCCAAGTGCGGTTTCACATAAGCCATATTCCGATATGCTCCGGCTGGAATCAGTCCCATGGCGGCAAGCTCTTTTGCTCCGCCAAGCAGAGGGATCCGGCTGCTGAACAGCTTCAGCGTTGCGTCGCTTCCCTGCGCCATCTCGAAAGAATGGCCGAGAAGACCAAAGCCGGTGATGTCGGTGCAGGCATGAATATTGGGGAAAGTCTGCGCGATTTCCGCGGCTTTCGCATTCAGTGTAGCCATGGAGGCGACCATGGCGTCATAGTCGGCCGCGTCCGCCATACCGCCCTTTGCGGCGGTGGTCAGAACTCCGGTGCCGATGGGTTTCGTCAGCACAAGGAGATCCCCGGGAACAGCCCCCACATTTTTGAGGATCCTGTCCGGATGAACATAGCCGGTGACGCAGAGACCGTATTTGGGCTCCGGGTCCTGAATCGTATGCCCTCCGGCGATGGTGCATCCGGCTTCCACAGCCTTATCATGTCCGCCTTTTAAGATGAGACGGATCGTTTCCTTGGACAGGCAGTTCGGAACGCAGAGCAGGTTCATGGCGACAGCCGGTTTTCCGCCCATGGCGTAGACGTCACTTAAGGCGTTGGCTGCGGCAACCTGTCCGAACTGATAGGGATCATCCACCACGGGAGTAAAAAAGTCTACGGTGTGGATTGCGGCAATTTCATCGGTAATTTTATATACGCAGGCATCGTCACTGGTGTCATAACCGACGATCAGTCTGGGATTTGCAACATTGGGAAGATTTTCAAGGATTTCCGTAAGGACGCCCGGTCCTAATTTGGCGGCTCAGCCGGCAGCGGAAACCATCTGGGTAAGCGGCAGTTCTTTTGACATATGTAACCTCCTGATCAATGATACATAATACGTGTCTGAGCGGAATCCGATATCCCGGAATGTTCCGCGAAAGGGTCTTTTTTCATCATAACATTGCAGGTTTTAAAAAGCAACCGGCAAGAAAAAACTTTATCCGATAACAATTGAAAAAAACTTTAAAAACAGAAATAGTATTGAAATAACCAATTTGACGGGGACTTGCGGAACGGGATACAATACATGACAGGAATTGTAAAAGTATGCCCTTAAGGAGGAAAAAAATAATGGCAAATGTAGTAGTAAATGCAGTTGGAGACCAGTGTCCGATCCCGGTTGTCAAGGCAACAAAAGCGTTGAGAGAAATGAAAGAGGCAGGCACGGTTGAGGTTCATGTGGACAACGAAATTGCGGTACAGAACCTGACAAAGCTGGCAAACAGCAAGAATCTGAAGTCTTCTGCGGAGAAGAAAGAAGAAAAGTTATATGTGGTGACCATCCAGACGGACGGCGCAGTCGCTGATGCAGCCGAAGCTGCGGAGGAATGTGTTTCCTGTACACCAGACAAAAGGAAAAATACCGTTGTTGCAATCGCTTCCGATCATATGGGTCACGGAAATGATGAACTGGGCAAGATCCTGATGAAGGGCTTTATTTATGCCCTTTCCCAGCTGGAAGAGCTGCCGAAGACCATCCTTTTCTATAACGGCGGCGCGACAATTACCACAGAGGGAAGCGTTTCCATTGAGGATTTAAAGAGCATGGAGGCACAGGGAGTGGAGATCCTGACCTGCGGCACCTGCCTGGACTACTACGGGCTGAAGGACAAGCTCTGTGTCGGCAGTGTGACCAACATGTACACGATCGTTGAAAAACTGTCTCAGGCAGACAAGATTATCAAGCAGTAACGGACAGACAGCAATATAACGGGCAGCGCTCGAAAAGGCGGGAGAAGATTTATGTATCAGGTGGGGATCGATATCGGTTCCAGTGCGGCCAAGGCGGCAGTACTGAAGGACGGAGCCGTAGTCAGAACACTGCTCTTAAGTACCGGGTTCAGCAGCAGAAAAACAGCGGATGAGATCTATCAGACTCTGGAAAAAGAGGGAATCACAAAGGAAAATGCGGTGTATGTCGCTACAGGATACGGCCGCATCTCGGTTCCCTACGCGAACCGGAGTGTGACGGAGATCACATGTCACGGCAAAGGTGCATGGCATCTGTTCGGAAAAAACGGAACGGTCATTGACATCGGCGGCCAGGACACCAAGGGAATTGCGCTGAAGAACGGAAGAGTCATGAAGTTTATTATGAATGACAAATGTTCAGCCGGAACCGGAAAATTTCTGGAGGTTATGACAAACCGGCTGGGACTCACACAGAGTGAACTTTCCGGGCTGGCAGCAAAGGGAAATCCCATTACGATCAGCTCCATGTGTACCGTATTCGCGGAATCGGAGGTCATCAGTCTGATCGGAAAGGGAACGCCCAGAGAAGATATCGCGAACGGTGTGATCGAATCGGTGGTTACCAAGGTGGTCTCCCTGATCAATCAGGTGCCGGGAGAACAGTATTTTCTGACGGGCGGACTTTGTGAGGACGAATATATTGTGGAACGTCTTTCGCACGCTCTGGGAGCGCCGGTGGAAAGCATGCCGCAGGCGAGATATGCCGGAGCGATCGGAGCGGCGCTCATGGCGGAGGAATAGAGAGGATAAGAATATGGCAAATCTGGATTTACCAAAGATGTTTGATGAATTTGTGGACGCCAGAAAGAACGGATTTCTGGCAGCCAAGGAGTTTAAGGAAAATGGCGGAAAGCTGGCGGGCTGCCTCTGTTCCTACACTCCGCAGGAGGTTCTGGATGCCGGCGGCATTGCCGTCGTAAGCCTCTGCGGAACCAGTAACGAGACGATTCCCGACGCGGAAACGGTTCTCCCCAAGAACCTCTGTCCGTTAATCAAGGGAACCTATGGATTCGCCCTCACAGAGAAGTGCCCGTACACATATTTCTCCGATATTATTATCGGCGAGACGACTTGTGACGGCAAGAAAAAGATGTATGAGCTTTTAAATGAGATCAAGGAGACTTATGTCATGCAGCTTCCCCAGGGACAGGGACGTCCGTATGCGAAGGACATCTGGTATGAGGAAGTGAAGCTCTTAAAAGAGAAACTGGAGGACAAATTCGGGATCGAGATTACCGATGAAAATCTGCGGGAAGCTGTCAGGAAGAGAAATGTCTTAAGAAAAGCACTCTGCGATATGTACGAACTGCAGGAGACATGTCCTCCGGCCATGTACGGAACCGAGATGATGATGGCTCTCCAGAAGGGCGGCTTTACATTCAATATCGACAAACAGATCGAGCAGGTTCAGGGAATTGTGGACCGTGCGAAGAAGGCGTATGAGGCAGGAGAAGGAGCAGTTCCGAAGTCGGCGAAGAGAATTCTCCTGACAGGCTGCCCCAGCGGCGGCGTGATCCAGAAGGTCGGTATGGTGATCGAAAACAACGGCGGCGTCATTGTATGTCTGGATGACTGCGGCGGCGAGCGCACGAGAAGCATGATGATCGACGAGAATGCCGATGATATTCTCCGGGCAATTTCCGACCGGTATCTGGCGATCAACTGTTCCGTTATGACGCCCAATGACGGCCGTCTGGAAAATACGAAGCGGATGATCGAAAAGTACAAGGTCGACGGTGTGATCGACGTGGTCCTTCAGGCATGCCATACATTCAACGTGGAATCCTACAAGACCAGACAGATGGTGGAGGAGATGGGAATTCCGTATCTGAAACTGGAGACGGATTATTCCACGACCGACAGCGGTCAGATCGAGACACGGATCGCCGCATTTATTGAAATTTTATAGTACAGGGAAATGAGCGGGGCTGTCGCATTTTTGATTTGGTGCGGCGGCCTTTTCCCGTACAGGGCTGTTTGCGTCATTGCAATAGGTGGTGGAATGTGCTATGATACTTATAAGTTCAGGAAAAGAGAACTTGTCAAGGAGGAAACAAAATGAAGAAAACATCACTGGTCATTATGGCGGCTGGAATCGGAAGCCGGTTTGGCGGCGGAATCAAACAGCTTGAGCCGATCGGGCCGGGCGGTGAAATTATCATGGATTATTCGATCCACGATGCTCTGGAAGCAGGATTCGATAAAGTGATTTTCATCATCAGAAAAGATCTGGAAAAAGATTTTAAAGAGATTATCGGAAACAGAATTGAAAAGATCGCTCCGGTGGAATATGCGTTCCAGGAGCTTGACGACCTTCCTGAGGGCTTTCAGGTTCCGGAAGGCAGAAAGAAACCGTGGGGAACCGGTCAGGCTGTTCTTGCCGCCAGGAATCTGATCCATGAGCCGTTTCTTGTGATCAATGCCGACGATTACTATGGAAAAGAAGGTTTTAAAAAGATCCACGAATATATGGTCAACGAGATGAAAGAGGACGGCGACGAATTCGATATGTGTATGGCCGGCTTTATTCTCGCCAATACTTTAAGTGAAAACGGCGGAGTGACCCGCGGCGTCTGCACTGTAGATGAAAACGGATTTCTCTCCAAAGTGACGGAAACCTACAACATTTACCGTGACGGAGACGGAATGCACGCCAGTGACAATGACGGGAATCCGGTATCTGTTGATGCCGGACAGCACGTTTCCATGAACATGTTCGGACTTCCCGCTTCCTTTGTGAACGTGCTGGAAGAGGGCTTCCCGGAGTTTTTGGGAAATGTGAAGGAAGGCGACCTGAAGGCGGAGTACCTGCTTCCGTCGATTATCGACCGTTGTATCCGCGAAGGCCGCGGACGTGTTCGCGTTCTGGAGACAAAGGACAAATGGTTCGGCGTTACTTATAAGGAAGACAAACCGGCAGTCGTGCAGTCTATCCGGAAACTGATTGACGACGGCTTATATCCGGAAAAGCTGTTTTAGATTCTGACAGGCAGCTTCCCGCTCTTTCCTGCATAGTATAATCCCAAAAGGAACTACAGGATAAGGAGCGGGAAGTTTTTTATGGAGAAGATTTATCGAGGCTATCCGCAGGCGTTCCCGGTGTTCACACAGGAGATGAAGCCATACATGCTTTACCGGCGCGAGGATAAACGGGAGGATCTCAGGGGACGGACTGAAAAAAGACGCATGCGGGAGGAGCAGGAGTATTTCAGGGGGTTTTATCCGGCTGCGGCGAGAAGATGCAGGCAGTTTGTGGAGGAAGTGTGTGACCGGATGGACCGGCCGGAAAGCGGAATGTATGATGAATATCCGGACAGGGAATTTCTGGGGCGGATGCGGGACCGGGTCATAGAGGAGGCCGGTCGTTCCGGTCATCATGCGGACCGGGATATGGTATGGATCCTGCTATTGGAAGAAGTGGAACGGCGCAGGAGACTGAGCCGTGCAGGAGTGTAACGGAATATTCTGCCCCCTGGGGGCAATCAGATACAGAGGATTTGAGGAAGAGAGTTCGGAATGAAGACCGGAAAAAAAATCGCGGTACTGCTGTTAGTGTTTGTGGCGGCAGCAGTCATTTATTTTATATGGCCCATGAGGCAGAAGAAAGAAGAAAAGGGATCTGTGACCTACACGGCAATGGAAGAGGCTTCTCTGCCGGTCGTCTATCCCCATATGCTGGAAAGGAGCATGGCTCCGCTGTTTGGCCAGCGGGAGGAGAAAGCTGCTGCAGCCGGACGCGGAAGCCTTCTTGTGCTGCCGGAAGACAGAAAACTGGAAATTACCGTTGAGGAGGCGGAAGAGATCCGCTCTCTCGGCTATGAGATCCGCTCCATGGACATGGAACGGCTGATCGAGAGAACGGAGCTTACCGGTTGGACAGCTGAAAACGGGACCATTTCTGCAGTTCTTCCAGTCCAGAATCTTCTGGAGGAAAAGACTGAGTATATGCTGGGAATCTGCGCGGACCTGAAAGATGGGTCCAGGATCTGGTATTATGCCCGCATTATGGAGACGGACTCCGCCCGGGTGTCCGCGATGCTCGCGCTGGCGGAGGAGTTCTCGCAGAAAACCTTCCACTATGAGTCTGCGCAGGATCTGACCGTGTACATGGAATCATCACCGACGGCTGATAATTCAAGCTTCGGCGTTGTGACATTAAAGAACAGTTTTTCTCAGATGACATGGGGAATGCTCGGGGTTAAGCAGGTGTCAGAGCCGCGCATGACATTGAAGGAACTGGACGAAAGCCTCGCCAATATCGAACTGGAATATGAAGTGGAACGGGAAAGTGAGGAGGAAGGCCGGGAATATTTTACGGTCACAGAAAATTTCACGATGAAGTGGACCGGACAGCGAATCTACATGATGGATTACGAGCGCAGAATGAACCAGATGTTTACCGGCGACAGGAGCCTGTATTCCGGAAAAAGGATCCTCGTGGGAATTTCTGACGGGGAGGATCTCTATGCGAAAAAAAGTACAGACGGACGGTTTACGGCCTTTGTCAATAACCGGGAGCTCTGGTCCTATGATAGCAAAGAGGGCGTGAGTGCGCGGATCTTCGCGTTCGGCGGTGTGGATGCGGGAAACATGCAGGACCTGAGGGCAGGAGAAGACCGCCATGGAGTTGAGATCCTGGAAGTAGAGGACAACGGCGATATTGATTTTCTGGTTTACGGTTATATGAACCGCGGCAGACATGAAGGCTGGACAGGCATTTCCTATAACCGGTATCGCGCAGAGTCCAATACTCTGGAGGAAAAATTTTTCCTTCCCGCACAGGAGCCGTACGAGGTGCTGAAGGAAGATATCGGACGCCTCGCCCACAGAGGAGATAACGGAGTATTCTATTTCTACATGGCAGGAGCCGTATATGGGATCGACTTAAACAGCCATGAATATATTATTGTGGCATCCGGACTCAATGAGGACCGGTTTGCGGTCAGCGCAGATCACTCCCGCCTGGCATGGCAGGAAAACACGGGACTTTATGATTCCGGGATCCTTCATATCATGGATCTGGATACCGGCGATAAAACCCAGATCGGAGACGGAAAAGGCAATGTGTACCGGATCCTCGGATTCGTCGGAAATGACTGCGTCTACGGAGTCGGTGAGGCCGGCGATTATATCATGTCCAACGGGCGGATCATGGGACTTTACCTGGGATCTCTGGAGATCGTGGACCGAAACATGGAAAGTGCCATGCACTATGAAAAGAGCGGATACTATATCCGAAACGTCCGGGTCGATGACAGCAGAATCCACATTGAGCGCGTGAAAAGTAAAAAGGATGGTTTTTTCGGAGACATCTCGGAAGATACGCTTGTCTGCAATGTGGAGACGCCTCCCGAAAAGACGGCGGATATCGGCTGGTACGCTTCAGACAGAAAGGGGCGCGTCTATTTTGTCCAGCTGTCGGGGGATATTTCTTCCGGCCGTAAGATCCGCACTGTCGCACCGAAAAAACTGGTGGTCGATGAGAAAAATGAGATCCGCGCCGGGGCTGCCGCCGCCGGTGACGCACTGCAGTTTTGCGCATACGGCCGGGGACGGTATCTGGGCGGCTTTACGAGCTTTAAAGAGGCAGCAGACGCAGCATACGAGTGCATGGGCTTTGTGACAGTCGGGAAGAACGGGCGGATCTGGTCACGGGCAGGAAGGCCGGGCTCCAGCTATATCCGTGATGTTTCGGGAACGGTGAAAAATCAGGAAAAATATAACGACAGCTTTACCGGGGAGAGTCAGAGAACCGGAGACGGCCTGCTGTTAGAGGCTTCCGGCAGTGGTTTAAACAGGATCCTCTCCTTTGTGAGCCGGGATATTCCGGTGCGCATCAATCTTGGGGAAGGCAGGTATCTGTATATAACCGGCTATGACCAGAGCCATGTGCGGGTGTGGGATCCGGTCAGCGGACAGTCGGAAACACTTGCCATGGAAACGGCTGCCGGACAGTTCGAGGCTGCCGGAAATGACTTTACCTGCTGGATTCCGGAAAAATAGAGGAAAAACCGCACTTTACAAATCGTTAATGTATGTTATAATTTATTCGTCAAAGACTATCAAAACGGAAGAAATGCCGTTTTCATGCGGAAAAGGTGCCGTACATTCCGAACAGGGGCGTGTGCGGGCGGCGTCCGTATATACGGCATATCCATATAGAGGTGCAGAATGGAACAGTATATTATGAAGGGCGGCAATCCGTTGGTCGGTGAAGTGACCATTAGCGGAGCGAAGAACGCGGCACTGGGAATTCTGGCAGCGGCCATTATGACGGATGAGGATGTTGTCGTGGAGAATCTGCCGGATGTCAGTGACATCAATGCGCTGTTAGAGGCGATCCGCCATCTCGGCGCGCATGTGGAGCGGCTGGACCCCCATACGGTGAAGATCAATGCGAAGGATATTCACGCGGTAACGGTGGAAGATGAACATATGAGAAAGATCCGTGCGTCCTATTATTTTATCGGCGCACTGCTTGGAAAGTATAAAAGCGCGGAGGTTCCGCTTCCCGGCGGCTGTACGATCGGGAGCCGGCCCATTGACCAGCATTTAAAGGGATTCCGTGCGCTGGGATCGGAGGTTTCCATCGTTTCCGGTGCGGTGATCGCCCATGCCATCGACCTGATCGGAAGCCATATTTATCTGGATGTGGTTTCGGTTGGAGCGACGATCAATATCATGATGGCGGCATCCATGGCGGAAGGAGAGACGATTCTTGAAAACGTGGCCAAGGAGCCGCATGTGGTGGATGTGGCTAACTTCTTAAACAGCATGGGAGCCAATATCAAAGGTGCGGGAACCGATGTAATCCGGATCCGCGGGGTGAGACGGCTCCACGGTACGACCTACTCCATTATTCCGGATCAGATCGAAGCCGGCACGTTTATGTGCGCGGCGGCCATTACGCGCGGCGATATCACAGTCAAGAACGTGATCCCGAAGCATATGGAGGCCATTTCCGCGAAGCTCATCGAGATGGGCTGCGAGGTGGTGGAATTCGACGAGGAGATCCGCGTGGTCGGAAAGCCGAAACAGCGGCATATGAACTTTAAGACTCTCCCCTATCCGGGATTCCCGACCGACATGCAGCCGCAGATGACGGTTGCGCTTGCACTGGCAGAGGGAACCAGCGTTGTGACAGAGAGTATTTTCGAAAACCGTTTCAAATATGTGGATGAACTGGCCCGTATGGGCGCCAATATCAAGGTGGAGGGCTCTGTAGCCATTGTGGACGGCGTCCGTATGTTCACGGGAGCGCAGGTGATCGCCCCGGATCTTCGCGCGGGAGCTGCCCTTGTTCTGGCAGGTCTGGCAGCGGAAGGGTATACGACGGTGGATGAGATTGGCTACATCGAGCGCGGCTATGAGAAATTCGAGGAGAAGCTTCGCATGCTGGGAGCCAGCATTGAGCGTGTTGATTCCGAGAAGGATGCGCAGAAATTCCGCCTTCGCGTGGGATAACGGATTCTTTTGCAAAAATCCTATTGACATTTGCGGAAGAATCAGCTAATATACTGCCTGTAACAATTTTATAAAAGTTCGCAATATCCCTTATTCAGAGTGATGGAGGTACATAGGACCTGTGAAGTCACGGCAACCCCTGTTAATCGCGTGCGCGAGAGGGCAGGAAGGTGCCAACCTGAGCGAGAAATCGAGCAATAAGAGGATTTGATATACGATTGTTTTGTCAAGTCCGCTTAGAGAATGAAGCGGACTTTTTCTTTTGCTGTTTGGCATGCAGATTTTGAAAGGAGAAACAATGGAAAAAAGACTGTTTACATCCGAGTCCGTAACAGAAGGACATCCGGATAAAATGTGCGACGCGATTTCGGATGCGATTCTGGACGCGCTGATGGAGAAGGATCCGATGAGCCGGGTGGCATGTGAGACATGCGCTACGACCGGCCTTGTCGTGGTAATGGGAGAAATTACAACCAATGCTTATGTGGATATTCAGAAAATTGTCCGCGAGACGGTTCGAGAGATCGGTTATGACCGGGCAAAATACGGATTTGACTGCGATACCTGCGGCGTGGTTGTAGCAATTGACGAGCAGTCCGCGGATATCGCGCTGGGCGTGGACAAGGCACTGGAGGCTAAGGAAAACCACATGTCCGACGATGAACTGGAGGCTATCGGCGCCGGAGACCAGGGTATGATGTTCGGCTATGCGACCAATGAGACCAAGGAGTACATGCCGTATCCGATCGCTCTCGCCCATAAACTGGCAAAGCGCCTTACCGACGTGAGAAAAGACGGAACTCTCCGCTACCTGAGACCTGACGGAAAGACCCAGGTTACGGTGGAGTACGACGAAAACGGCAAACCGAGCCGTCTTGACGCGGTGGTACTTTCCACACAGCATGATGAATCTGTGACTCAGGAGCAGATTCGTGCGGATGTAGAGAAATACATTTTCAATGAGATCCTGCCGCAGGATATGGTGGACGAGAACACGAAGTTCTTTGTCAATCCGACCGGACGTTTCGTGATCGGCGGCCCGCACGGAGATACCGGCCTTACAGGCAGAAAGATCATCGTTGACACCTACGGCGGATACGCCCGTCACGGCGGCGGAGCATTCTCCGGAAAAGACTGCACGAAGGTGGACCGTTCCGCGGCTTACGCAGCCCGCTACGTTGCAAAAAATATCGTAGCTGCAGGCCTGGCAGATCAGTGTGAGATCCAGCTTTCCTACGCCATCGGCGTTGCGAGACCGACCTCCATTATGGTGGACACCTTTGGAACCGGAAAGCTCTCCGACGAGAGACTGGTGGAGATCATCCGTGAAAACTTCGATCTTCGCCCGGCCGGAATTATCAGGATGCTCGACCTTCGCCGCCCGATCTACAAGCAGACCGCTGCATACGGACATTTCGGAAGAACCGACATCGACCTTCCGTGGGAGAAACTGGATAAGGCTGAAGAGTTAAAGAAGTATTTATAAGAGACGAAAAGGCAGAGGCTGATGAAGATGCAGCACCTGCCTTTTTTGTTCATTTGTCGAAAATCAGACTATATCGGAAAAATCTGTGAAAAGGGAATATTTTAGAATAGTTTTATAAATTGCAATTATAAACTATGGTATAATACAAAAGATGAAATAAAGGATGAAGGAGGCGCAATGCGCATATGAAAATCCGGACCAGGCTTGCAATTGCGTTTCTTACGATTACTGTGATCCCAATCACGCTGATTTATCTCACGATCACCATGCTGAATCAGTATCAGACAAAAATATTCAGCGAGACATACGGAGTGGAGGAGCAGGTGGATCTGTCGGCGGGGACGTCGATTCGTCTGTTCAGCCATCTGACCGAAGCAATTCAGATGGAGGTAGACAAAGAGTTGGAAAAGAATCCGGACCGATTTCTGGACAAACAGTATCTGGAGGGATTGAATTCCCGCCTTTCCAAGTGTGCCTCTTTTCTCATTGTACAGCAGGAGGATAATATTCTCTATACCGGAAATCCGGATACGACAGAGGATCTGCTCGAAGAATCCACCCACTACGCGGACCTGGGGCAGTCGGCTTCCTGGGGAAATTTACTGGATGAGGAAACAGAGCATCTGATCAAACGGAAAGATTTCCGGTTTCAGGACGGGAGCAGAGGTATCGTTTACCTGATCACAAATGTGGTGAATGTGATTCCGGAGATCCGCTCCATGTTCACGGAGATAATGGTTTCCAGTATGGTGATCCTGTTCATAACCGCCGCAGCCATGGTGGCATGGGTTTACCGTTCGATCTGGAGGCCTCTCGGACAGCTTCAGGAGGCGACAAAGAAGATCCGGGACGGAAATCTGGATTTTACACTGGAAGTGGAGGACGACGATGAGATCGGCCAGCTCTGCCAGAACTTTGAGGAAATGAGAATCCGCCTGAAGGAGACGACAGAGGAAAAGATCCAGTATGATAAAGAGAGCAAAGAGCTGATCAGCAATATTTCCCATGATCTGAAGACTCCGATTACAGCCATCAAAGGTTATGTGGAGGGAATCATGGACGGCGTGGCGTCGTCTCCGGAGAAGCTGGACCGCTATATCCGGACGATCTACAATAAGGCCAACGACATGGACAAGCTGATCGACGAGCTGACTTTTTATTCGAAGATCGACACCAATAAAATCCCCTATAACTTTTCCAAAATCAATGTGTCGGAATATTTCGGCGACTGTATCGATGAGGTCGGACTGGAGCTGGAATCCCGGGGAGTGGAGCTGGGATACTTTAATTTTGTTGATGAGGATGTGCTGGTAATCGCGGACGCTGAGCAGATCAAGCGTGTGATCAACAACATTATCAGCAATTCCTTAAAATATATGGACAAGAAAAAAGGAATCATCAATATCCGGATTCTGGATGTAGGTGATTTTGTGCAGGTGGAGATCGAAGACAACGGAAAGGGAATCGGACCGAGAGAGCTGCCCTATATTTTCGACCGGTTCTACAGGACGGATTCTTCGAGAAATTCTTCCTAAGGCGGAAGCGGCATCGGACTTTCTATCGTGAAGAAAATCATTGAGGATCATGGCGGAAAGATCTGGGCGACCAGCAAAGCGGGGATCGGCACGGAGATTCACTTTGTATTGAGGAAGACCACGGCATAGAAGGAGAGAATTATGAGCAAGATTTTAATTGTGGAAGATGAAGAGAGTATTGCAGAGCTGGAGAAGGATTACCTGGAACTCTCGGGATTCGAGGTGGAGATTGAAAATGACGGACAGAGCGGACAGAAGCGGGCTCTGGAGGAGGATTTCGACCTGTTTATTCTGGATTTAATGCTGCCCGGTGTGGATGGCTTTGAGATCTGCAGGAAAATCCGGGAATCCAAGAACACTCCGATCATTATGGTTTCTGCTAAAAAAGATGATATCGATAAGATCCGCGGCCTGGGTCTGGGCGCGGACGACTATATCACAAAACCGTTCAGCCCCAGTGAGATGGTGGCCCGCGTGAAAGCCCATCTGTCCCGCTATGAGAGGCTGATCGGTAGCGGAATGCCGGCCAATGATATTATTGAGATCCGGGGCTTGAAAATCGACAAGACGGCACGCCGCGTTTATGTCAATGGTGAGGAAAAGAATTTTACGACCAAGGAATTTGATCTGCTCACATTCCTGGCGCAGAATCCGAACCATGTGTTTACGAAGGAAGAGCTGTTCTCAAAGATCTGGGATATGGAATCCATCGGCGATATTGCGACGGTTACCGTGCATATCAAGAAGATCCGCGAAAAGATTGAGCTGAATACAGCGAAGCCTCAGTATATTGAAACGATATGGGGCGTCGGGTACCGGTTCAAGGTATAAATTGATCGAATCGTGAAAAAGAATCCTGCGCCGCAGGATTCTTTTTTTCGCTTGACAACCCCTGCGCAGAAGATTAAACTGATAGGTGGCGAACAAAATACTTAACAAAGGAAGAGGTCTGTAATGAAGTACAAAACCAGGTTTTTCGCGTTTTTTGCGACGATGATCGTATTCAATCTGGCGGCCAATTTTGCCCATCCGGTGACGCCGACAGTAATTCAGGAGCTGCATCTGCATGACTACATGTTTGGCGTGGCATTGGCATCGATGATGATCACAAACTTTTTGATGTCTCCGTTCTGGGGCAAGATCAATGTTTATATTTCCTCCAGAAAGTCTCTTCTGATCTGCTGCTGCGGATATGGCGTCGCTCAGTTATGGTTTGCGTTTGCTACGACTGAACTGATGATCATTCTCGCCCGCATGTTCGCAGGTCTGTTTACAGGAGGTATTTTTGTAAGCTTTCTTACGTATGTGGTCAATGTTTCCAGACCGGAGGACCAGGCGAAGTACCTGACCTACAGTGCGACGATCCAGAGCGTGGCCAGTGCGTTCGGCTACATGATCGGCGGCTTTATCGGTGAGTTTTCCGTGAAAGGTGCATTTCTGGCGCAGGCGGTCACACTTTTTGCGGTGGCGGTTCTCTTTTACTTTATCTGCGAGCCGGATGCCAAGGAGGGCATGAAGATCACGGGAAAGCAGCTGGCGAAGGAAGCAAATCCGTTCCAGGCGTTTATGGACAGCAGAAAGTTCATGTGCGTGGCATTTGCGCTGCTGTTCCTTGTCAATATCCTGATCAACTTTGCAAACACAGGCTTTGACCAGGCATTCAACTACTATCTGAAGGATCAGCTGGGACTGACTTCCTCCTACAACGGAATCATTAAGGCGGCGGTGGGCTTTGTAGCCTTTATCTCCAACATGACGCTCTGCATCTGGATCATCAAAAAGACCAATGTCAAAAAATCTATGGTGGTGCTGGTTTCTGTCTGTGCGGCAGCGGCTCTCGGCACAACGATCTCAGCCAACATCGGAATCTTTATTGCTTTCAGCGTCCTGGTTTACGCCGGATATTCTGTCAGCATTCCGGTACTTCAGAATGTGATTGCCGGACAGGCGGAGCCGGAGCAGAAGAACCTGGTGATGGGCTTTTTCAATGCGACCAAGTCTCTGGGAGGTATTGCAGGTTCCCTCACAGCCGGATTTATTTATTCCGTCAACGCGAAACTGCCGTTTGCGTGCACATTTGTGATCTACAGCGTCGGTATCATCGCGGCGATCGGATACCTTTTGTACAGAAAGGACAGAAAAGCGTAAGATCGGGCAGCGAGTTTTGGAATTGCGACAGCTTGACAGAAAAAACAAATGCTGATATAGTATCATACAGATTAAGGGGAAGATTCGGGAGGACTTGGATCTTCCTTCTTTTTGTCCACAGGACACTATGATGAGAAAGGATAATCAATGGAAACAATCAGATTTGAAGAACTGAACCTGGATCCGCGGATTCTGCGGGCTGTGACCGATATGGGATTTGAGGCTGCCTCGCCGATTCAGGCCCAGGCAATCCCGGTTCAGATGGAAGAGAGAGATATGATCGGTCAGGCACAGACCGGTACGGGAAAGACGGCGGCGTTTGGAATCCCGCTGCTGCAGAGAGTCGACCCGGAGAGCAGGAAGACGCAGGCGATCGTTTTATGCCCCACGAGAGAGCTGGCGATTCAGGTGGCAGATGAGATCCGACGTCTCGCAAAATACATGTCCGGAATCAAAGTCCTTCCGGTTTACGGAGGACAGGAGATCGTGAAGCAGATCCGCTCCTTAAAGGGCGGAGTCCAGATCATCGTTGGAACTCCGGGCCGTGTCATGGACCATATGCGCAGAAAAACCATCCGCACAGAGGAGATCCATACGGTCGTGCTGGATGAAGCGGATGAAATGCTGAATATGGGTTTTCTGGAGGATATGGAGACGATCTTAAGCGCCATGCCGGAGGAGCGGCAGACGGTCATGTTCTCCGCCACAATGCCGCAGGCGATCGCGGAGATCGCGCGGAAGTTCCAGAAGGATCCGGTTATGGTGAAGGTGGTCAAGAAAGAACTCACCGTGCCGAAGGTGACACAGTATTACTATGAGGTGAAGCCGAGGAACAAGGTGGAGGTCATGTGCCGGCTTTTGGATCTGTATTCCCCGAAGCGCTCGGTAGTATTCTGCAATACGAAAAAGCAGGTGGATGAGCTGGTACAGGCACTGCAGGGGCGCGGATACTTCGCAGAAGGACTTCACGGTGACCTGAAGCAGGAGCAGAGAGACCGTGTCATGGACAGCTTCCGAAACGGCGCCACGGAGATTCTGGTGGCTACAGATGTGGCTGCGAGAGGAATTGACGTGGATGATGTGGAGGCGGTCTTCAACTACGATATTCCGCAGGATGACGAATATTACGTCCACAGGATCGGCCGTACAGGCCGTGCGGGCAGAGAAGGCCGCGCCTTCAGCCTGGCGGTGGGAAGCGAAGTCTATAAGCTCAGAGATATCCAGCGGTTCTGCAAGACAAAGATCATTCCGCAGCCGATCCCGTCGTTAGACGATGTGACGGAGATCAAGGCGGAAAAGATCCTCGATGAAGTGAAGGCGCTGATCGAAGCCGGAGAGCTGGAACGAATGACGGATATCATCGAAAAGAAGCTTCTGGAGGAGGAATATACCTCCATGGAACTGGCCGCCGCCTTCCTGAAGATGGCCATGGGAGATGATTACGAACACATTGTGGAGGAGGGACGACCGCTCCGGGATCTGGATGATCTGGACCGCAGAGGCGGCAGAGAGAGCCGCGGCAGAGACGGACGGAGAAAAGGCAGAAGAGACCGGGGACAGGACGACTATGATGACTATTCCACCAGAAGGAATGGAGGAATGACAAGATTGTTCGTGAACCTGGGAAAGAACCAGAACGTGAAGCCGGGCGATATCCTGGGAGCCATTGCGGGCGAGTCTGGGATGCCGGGCCGACTTGTGGGCAGCATCGACATGTACGATAAGTATACGTTTGTGGAAGTGCCGAAGGAGCAGGCCGATATTGTACTTCAGGCCATGAACAACGCAAAAATCAAGGGAAAGAATGTCCACGTGGAGAAGGCAAACAGAAGATAAATGGAGACTTGAAAATCCGGCCGTTTCGGCCGGATTTTCATTGGATTCCCCTTACTGTGATTTAATCTGTTTCCAGAGCCTGTTATAGAGATCGTCGGCTTCCGTTCCGAGATACTGGAATACTTCGCTGTTGGTGAGCTTGGAGGTATCCGGGAACACGGAGGTATTCTCCCGGTACTCCTCATCCATCAGCTCAAGCGCTCCCGTGTTCGGAGTTGCGTAAGTGATGTACTCGAAGTTTTTCAGGGCGATATCCGGGCGGCAGAGGAAGTTGATCCACTTTTCCGCATTCTCCTTATTCCGGGCATTGTACGGGATCACCCAGGAATCGATCCAGATATTGGTTCCCTCTTCCGGCATCACGTAGTTTAATTCGTAGTCAAGACCGAGGCTTTCCGCTTCTTCCTGAAGATAGAGGAGCTCGCCGGAGTAGATCACGCCAATGGCGGCCTCGCCGTTTAACATCTTGTCGCGGACCTGATCTACCACATAGGCCTGAACCAGAGGCTTCTGAGCAAGCAGAAGATCCTTTGCCTCCTCAAGCTGTGCCGGATCCGTGGAGTTTAAGGAATAGCCCTTCATCTTGAGAGCCACCATGAACGCGTCCCGGACACTGTCCTGCATGAGGATCTCACCGCGGTAGCGTTCATCCCAGAGATCAGACCACTTCGTCGGAACCGGTGCGCCCAGCTCTTCCAGACGCTTTGTGTTATAGAGGATACCGACGGTACCCCAGGTGTAGGGCACGGAATATTTGTTCTGAGGATCAAAGCTCTGCGACTTTTCCATATAGACCGGATCGATATATTCGAGGTTCGGGATATTCTCAAAATTAAGTTCTGCCAGCAGATCGTTTTCAGCCATCTTCTGGATCATGTAGTCGGACGGACAGACCACATCGTACTGGACAGCACCGGCCTCGATGATGGGATACATCTCTTCGTTGGTCTCGAACATGTCGTAGGTCACCTTGATACCGGTCTCCTCTTCAAACTGTTCAATGACACTCTCGTCAATGTATTCGCCCCAGTTGTATACATAGAGCTCGTCGGAATGCTTAACCGCGATGTGGCGGTAGGTGGTGTAGCAGACCCCCACGATAATGAAGAAGGAAGTCGCGATCAGAATTCCCTTCTGAACGAACTCGCCGAACCGGTTCGGCTTTTTCTCTCCCGGCATCACACCTGCGGCAGCGGCCTGCGCATTCTTCACAGTGCTCCGGTTGGGAGCAAAGTTCGTAATCAGAAGAAGCAGCAGCACTGTGACGAAGATCACGGTGGAGAGCGCGTACATGGACGGCTTAATGCCCCGGCGCACCTCGCTGTAGATCAGCGTGGAGAGCGTGTTGATTCCGGCGCCCCTCGTAAAATGGGTAATGATAAAGTCATCGAGGGACATGGTAAACGCCATCAGGAAGCCGGAGAGCACACCCGGCATGATGTCCGGGAACACGACTTTAAAAAATGCCTGAATCGGTCCAGCGCCCAGGTCCATGGCGGCCTCATAGGTGTATTTGCTGGTCTGCTTAAGCTTCGGCAGTACGTTCATCATCACGTAGGGAACGTTGAAGGTGATGTGTGCCAGAAGAATCGTTTTAAAACCGAGGGAAACCCCGAACGCGATGAACATTAACATCAGGGAGATGCCCGTCACGATCTCGGAGTTCAACATGGGAATATTGTTGATCCCCATGAAGATGGTCTTCGGAAGCTTCTTCATGCTGTTGATTCCGATGGCCGCCGCTGTGCCAAGGATCGTGGCGATCAATGCCGACAGGAATGCAATCAGCAGAGTGTTGTAGAGAGCTTCCATGATCGCCGTGCTCTCAAACATCTGCTGATACCACTGGAACGTAAAGCCGCCCCACTGGGACCGGGATTTGGAGCTGTTGAAGGATAAGACCATCATGACGACGATCGGTGCGTAAAGGAAGATCAGTACCAGTACCAGGTAAAAATCCTGGAAAAAGCGTTTTAATTTTGCATGTGCCATACTCATCAGAATGCTGCC
The DNA here is from genome assembly GCA_022788065.1 of Lachnospiraceae bacterium. Classification (GTDB taxonomy): domain Bacteria; phylum Bacillota; class Clostridia; order Lachnospirales; family Lachnospiraceae; genus SUG393. The sequence goes on from JALEWG010000074.1 coordinate 41,666, forward strand.
CCCTCCCCGTCTTTATCATATTTTGCAATCAGGGTCATACTGATCAGAATAAATATCATAAGTACGATGGAAAGTCCGGCGCCCAGATTCCAGTTGCTTCCTTTTGTAAACTCCTGTTCGATCACGTTGCCGATCAGAAGGATCTTGCCTCCGCCCAGAAGGTTGGAGATCACGAACGTGGTCAGGGCCGGCACAAACACCATGGTGATCCCGCTGATAATGCCGGGAACGCTTAAGGGGAGCAGAATCTTTGAGAAAGTCTGCAGGGAGTCGGCTCCCAGATCTCTCGCCGCATTGATCACGTTATCATCGATTTTAGCGAGAACGTTGTAAATAGGAAGCACCATGAACGGCAGGAAGTTGTAAACCATGCCGAGGATGATGGCGGCCGGCGTGTTGATAATGGAAAGCGTCGGCAGGTGAAGCATGGAGAGGATGGAGTTGATCACGCCGTTTTTCTCCAGAAGTGTCTGCCAGGCCATGGTACGGAGCAGAAAATTCATCCACATGGGCAGGATAAAAATAAATACGATAAAGCTTCCGGTACCGATATGGCGGTTCCTCAGAATCATTGCTAACGGATAAGCGATCAGAAGGCAGATCACGGTGCTCACGGTGGAGAAAAGCAGGGAAAGCAGCAGCGCCTTCATATGGTCCGCTGTCATGATCGCTGCGACATTTGCCAGTGTAAAGGCCCCGCTCCGGTCCGTAAGACCGTAATAAAACACCATCAGGAGCGGAATGATGGTAAATCCCGCCATCCATATAATATAAGGAAAGGCGAGAAGCTGTTTGGATTTTTTATTCATTGACTCCCACGGCCTCCTCGTCCTCTGACGCCGGTTTGTTCATGATCTGGATATCAAACGGATCCACATGAATGCCGACTTTCCTGCCGACGGGGAACATGTCCGTGCTGTGGACGAGCCATTCGTAGCCGTCCGGGGTCGTTACTTCCATTTCATAGTGAACACCTTTGAAGATAAGGTGTGTGACAACGCCCTGTAAAGTTCCCTGTTCCGGCTCTACCAGATCGATGTCCTCCGGTCTGATCACCACGTCCACGGGCGTGTTGGTGCCGAAGCCCTTGTCCACGCATGCGAATTTCGCGCCGAAGATTTCCACCAGCTCATCGCGGAGCATGATGCCGTTTACGATATTGCTTTCTCCGATGAAGTCGGCCACAAAAGCGTTCTCAGGCTCGTTGTAGATCTGTTCCGGTGTTCCCATCTGCTGAATATAGCCCTGGTTCATGACAACGATCGTGTCAGACATGGTGAGGGCTTCCTCCTGGTCGTGTGTGACATACACGAAGGTGATCCCAAGTTCATTTTTCAGACGGATCAGCTCATACTGCATGTCCTGACGGAGCTTCAGATCCAGAGCGCCCAGAGGCTCGTCCAGAAGCAGAAGTTTCGGCTCGTTTACAATGGCTCTCGCGATGGCGATACGCTGCTGCTGACCGCCGCTTAAAGAATCTACACTGCGGTTTTCATACCCGTCCAGATTGACAAGCTTCAGAGCGTACTTGATCTTATCATTGATGTAATCTTTGGATTTTCCCTTGATCTTGAGGCCGAAAGCAATGTTTTCAGCGATGCTCATATGCGTAAACAGAGCATATTTCTGGAAAACGGTATTCAGCTGCCGTTTGTTAGGCGGCATTCTGGTGATATCCTCTCCATTGAAGATGACTTTTCCCTGATCCGGGGTGATAAAACCGCCGATGATTCTGAGCGTCGTGGTCTTGCCGCAGCCGCTCGGGCCCAGAAGCGTCACAAAAGAGTTTTCCTTTACGGAGAGATTCAAGTCATCCAGAACAAGCTCTCCGTCAAAGCTCTTCGAAATATTAACCAAATCAATCAGTGGCTGATTCATGGCTTTGTCCTCCTGTATTTGTTAACTTATATTTAATCATGGTTTCCCCCTGATGTAAATAGCTTTCCGTTATATTTTTTCCCGAAAATTTCTGTTAACAAATATGTCAGAATATGATAAAATGAAAGCCAGTGAATGATTCGATTCTTGGGAGGAATGACCTATGACAGGAAAGTATATGGCTTATGTGGGTTCCTATTCTTACACGGGTAAGGCGAAAGGAATCACAGTGTATGACGTGGATGTGGAAAAGGGACTGTTTATTTACCGGTGTGAAGTGGAAGTGGACAACTCCTCCTATCTGAAGGCATCTGATGACGGAAAAATGCTGTATTCGATCGCGGACGAAGGGGTGGTTTCGTTCCGGATCCTCCAGAACGGAAGTCTCTCCCGGGTCAACAGCGCGAAGATCAAAGGCATGCGCGGCTGTCAGCTCTCTGTCAGCCCAAACAATGATTACATATTTGTTTCCGGGTATCATGACGGAAAAATTACTGTCCTGAAGCTGAACAGGGATGGTTCTGTGGGACAGATAACAGACGGTGTGTTCCACAAAGGTCTGGGCAGCGTGGCAGAGCGGAATTTCCGCCCGCATGTGAGCTGCAGCCGACTGACTCCCGACGGAAAATTCCTTATGGTGGCGGACCTTGGAATCGACCAGATCAAGGTGTACCGGTTCGATCCGAAGGAAGGGAAGATCGTACTGGTGGATGCGATCCGGAGCGAACTGGAATCCGCTCCGAGACAGTTTCTCTTCAGCAGCGACGGCAAATTTTTCTATGTCATGCATGAGTTAAAGAATACCATTGACGTGTATAGCTATAAAACCGGCGAGAGAACACCGATCGTGGAGAAGATCCAGACAGTTCCCACAACGGCGGGAAATGCCGACCAGCTGACGGCGGCATGCGCAATCCGCTTCTCACCGGACGAAAATTACCTGTTCTGCAGCAATGCCGGCGATGACAGTGTTACCATGTACGAGAGAGATACGGAGACAGGTATGCTGGATCTGAAATTCTGCCTGCCCATCAGCGGTGACTATCCGAAGGATATCGCGCTGTTCCCCGATGGAAAGCATCTCGCTTCCATCAACCATGAGGGAAGTATCACGTTCTTCCGCGTGGACTACGAGAAGAGCCTTCTTGTCATGAGCGGCAGAGCTCTTGAGATCAATGAGCCGAACTGCTGTGAGATTGTAAAGATTGGAGAGTAACTATGGCAGCAGGATCTACCATTGGAACGATTTTTAAAGTGACGACATGGGGGGAGTCTCATGGGAAGGCCATCGGCGTTGTCGTCGATGGCTGTCCCGCGGGGTTGTCTCTTTGTGAGGAGGATATACAGAAGCTCCTGGACCGGAGAAAACCGGGACAGAGCAAATTTACGACCCAGAGAAGCGAGGGGGACGAGGTTGAGATCCTCTCCGGTGTCTTCGAAGGGAAGACAACAGGAACCCCGATCTCCATGGTGGTATGGAATAAAGACCAGCGCTCCAAAGATTATTCCGCCATCGCCAACTGTTTCCGGCCGGGACATGCGGACTATACGTTTGAAGAGAAGTTCGGAATCCGTGATTACCGGGGAGGCGGACGTTCTTCCGCCCGTGAGACGATCGGCCGGGTAGCTGCCGGAGCGATTGCTGAAAAAATCCTGGAAAGCCTGAATATCTCGGTTACGGCTTATACAAGAGCCATCGGACCTGTCGAGATCGATGGGGAACGCATGGATCTTGCTGAGGCGGGAAACAATAAACTCTGTATGCCGGACCGCGAGGCAGCGGGGCGGGCTGCCGCATATCTGGAAGAAAAAATGTCAGAGTGCGATTCTGTGGGCGGAGTTGTGGAATGCCGGATCAACGGTCTCCCGGTGGGACTGGGAGAGCCGGTGTTTGAAAAATTGGACGCCAATCTCGCAAAGGCGATTCTCTCCATCGGCGCGGTAAAAGGTTTTGAGATCGGAGACGGATTTATGGCCGCGAAGGCCTGCGGCTCCGGAAACAATGACGGATTCCGCATGAGCAGGGCCGGACAGGTGGAGAAAATATCCAACCATTCCGGCGGAGTACTCGGAGGGATGAGTGATGGCGGCGAAGTCGTTTTCCGTGCCGCATTCAAGCCGACGCCGTCGATCGCAAAAAAGCAGGAGACAGTCAATAAAGACGGGGAGAACATGGAACTGGTGATCCATGGACGGCACGATCCGGTTGTGGTGCCGAGAGCGGTCGTCGTGGTGGAAGCCATGGCGGCGATCACCGTGATGGATCTGCTTCTGCTTTCCATGACATCCCGCATGGATATGATCCGCCTGTTTTTCCAGGTGGAGGATGCGGAAGAATAGAGGCTTTAAAATAGCCAAAATCACTTGGATTCCGACTGCATGGCGCAGAGGGGATAGACGGGCCGAGAGGCCGGAAAAATGGAGGAAAAAGTTTTGAAAATCGTAATCGGAAACGACCACGCGGCAGTGGAACTGAAAAATATTATCAGGGAACATCTGGAGAGCAAGGGAATCGAAGTCATCAATGTCGGAACCGACACCAATGACAGCTGCGATTACCCGGTCTACGGCGAGAAAGTGGGACGCGCCGTGGCGTCAGGTGAGGCGGATCTCGGCATTGCCATCTGCGGAACCGGCGTCGGTATCTCCATTGCAGCTAATAAAGTAAAGGGCGTGCGCGCCTGTGTGTGCAGCGAGCCCTATTCCGCAAAACTTTCAAGAATGCACAATAATTCCAATGTGCTTGCATTTGGTGCGAGAGTCGTGGGAAGCGAGATGGCCAAGATGATCGTGGATACCTGGCTGGAAGCTGAGTACGAGGGCGGAAGACATCAGAGACGTGTGGATCTGATCCATGCAATCGAAGAAAAATAAAAATAAGCCTCATGAACGGATGGAAATCATCACGAACATGAGGCATTTTTGTGCACAGATGCAGTAGGAAGTTTGTCTGATTACAGTGCAGTCGTCACGAAAATATCATAAATCGCCCGGATGGCATTCTCAAAATCATCATTTGCCACGCCGATGATGATGTTTAACTCGCTGGAGCCCTGATCAATCATTTTGATATTGATCCGCGCGTGGGAGAGCGCGGCAAAAATACGTGCAGCGGTACCGCGGTTGGCTTTCATGCTGCGTCCCACAACCGCGATCAGAGCCAGGTCGGATTCAAGCTCTACCACTTCCGGATGGACTGCGCGGTTGATTCCGGAGATGACAGCCTGCTCTTTTTCCTGAAAATCATCCTGGTGGACAAGGACAGACATGGTGTCGATACCGGACGGCATGTGCTCAAAGGAGATATTGTTCTTCTCAAATACCTCGAGAACCTTGCGGCCGAATCCAATCTCGCTGTTCATCATAGCCTTGTCGATGATGACGGAGCAGAAGCCTTTTTTGCCGGCCACACCGGTGATAGTGAACGGAGACTTTTTCGTGGTGTTCTCAACGATCATAGTTCCCGGATCGTCCGGGCGGTTGGTATTGCGGATATTGATCGGGATTCCTTCTTTTCTCACTGGGAAAATGGAGTCTTCGTGGAGAACGCTGGCCCCCATGTAGGAAAGCTCGCGGAGCTCCCGGTAGGTGATGGTGCCGATCGGAGCCGGATTGTCTACGATCCGCGGATCAGCAACAAGAAATCCGGACACATCGGTCCAGTTTTCATAAAGGTCGGCATGGATCGCTCTTGCGACGAGAGAACCTGTCACATCGGATCCGCCGCGTGAAAAGGTCGTGATGGAGCCATCCGGCTTTGCTCCGTAGAATCCCGGAATGACAGCCTGCTTTACAGTGGACAGACGGAGACGGAGCTCCTCGTTGGTCTTTTCCGGCAGAAAGCTTCCGTCCTGGTCAAAGCAGATCACCTCAGCGGCGTCGATAAAGGGGAAACCGAGGTATTCGGCCATAACGATCCCGTTCAGATACTCTCCGCGGGAGGCGGCATATTCACGTCCGACTTTTTTGACAAAATTCTCTTCAATCTTCTTAAATTCGAAATCCAGGTTCAGACTCAGTTCCAGACCTTCGATAATATCCTCAAACCGTTTCCGAATCAGTGACAGCGTCCGTTTATAACTCTGCCCGGTGGAAGCAGCCTCGTAACACTGGTAGAGCAGGTCTGTGACCTTTATATCTTTGGCGTCACGTTTTCCCGGGGCGGAGGGAATGACAAAACAGCGGGTTTTGTCAGAGGTGATGATAGCTTTCACTTTTTTGAACTGTCTGGCGCTGGCTAAAGAGCTGCCGCCGAATTTCACTACTTTTCTCATGCTTCAAGTCTCCTGTGTATATTCATTAGTGTATTAATTTTGGAGTCGGAAAATATTCGAACAGAACTTTCGCAATCATCTTGTCTTTGGAGATATAATGATTGTTCCAGTAACGGGCATCCAGGGAGTAATTCCGGTTATCACCCATCATAAAATAACAGTTTTCCGGAACCTCGAAGTGATAGGTTTCACTCGGATCCATGGGCTCGGCCAGATAAGGCTCGTCAAGCGGTTCGCCGTTTAAATAAACCTGTCCGTCGACGATATCGATCACATCGTTTTCAACACCGATGACACGCTTCACATAATAGACAGTCCGTCCGCGCCTGCCGACAGCCGAGTCACAGCGCGGGCAGGTATCCGGTTTTTCTCCCTCGGCCATAATACCGCAGGAGGGGCACTGCCATCCCCAGACAAAAATTGCCACATCGCCGTGTTTCGGCTCGGAAAATTTGTAGTGGAGTCTGGAGCCGATAACGCGGCTTCCGGTCATAATTGTATTTTCCATGGAGCCGGTGGGAACTTCGCTGTTGGCAATAATAAAGGTAGTAAGGACAAAAGCAATCAGCGCGGCCGACACAATGACCTGGATCCAACTGATCAGCTCTGCCTTCCAGTCAGTCTTTTTCTCCGTGTTTTTTCGGGCACGGCTTCTTTTAAGATTATCTTTTTCGTTTTCCATATTTTTCCTGTAAACCTCATTTGACGAAAGATAGTAATAAGCAATATAATGATGATACAGGGTCACATTGTGCGGAGCAATCCGGTATCAAAGGGGCAAAAGCATTTGCCCCACAACTATAATGAGTTTAAGATAATTTGTCAAGTTTCGCAAGGACTTTTCTTAAATGCAGAGGAAAATTTTGACGGAAGGAACGAACGGATGGTTAAAAATGGAAGAAACAGAGAAAAATGGTATTGGATCGGGATCGCTTTGCTGCTTGCGGCTGCGATATTCCTTCTGGCGGCAGCCAGAAAGCTTCCCGGCTTTTCTGAATGGTACAGCAGAAACGTGTATCCTGTGGTTGTCGGCGTGATGGGCCGCTTTTTTGGCCTGTTTCCGTTTTCGGTGGTAGAATTCGGACTTTACGCCGGGATTATGCTTCTCCTGTTTCTTTTGTGGAGATACCGGAAACAGCTGGTTCGGCTGATCGGCCGGTACGGATTTCTGATCGCTGCTCTGTTGTTTCTCTATGCAGCCTGCTGCGGCGTCAATTATTACAGAAGGCCGTTTTCTTCCTATTTTATAGAAGAGGTAAAGGAAACAATACCGGCGGAGAGTAAGGAAGAGATCCTGAAGGAAATGTGTCTGTGGCTGACCGAAAAAGTCAATGAGGCCGGAATGACCCTCGGAGAGGCCGAGAGCGCTTATAAAAACATGCGGGAAAAGGGCGTTGCTTCCATGAGGAGCCTGGCGGAGCGGTACCCGTCGTTAGCCGGGTTTTATCCGAAGCCCAAGCCGGTCACAGTGTCGGAGATCCTTTCTTATCAGCAGCTCAGCGGCGTGTATTCGCCTTTTACCGTGGAGGCCAACTACAATGCGGATATGATTCCCTACAATATTCCGCTCACGATCTGCCATGAGCTGTCCCATCTGCGCGGTTTCATGCGTGAGGATGAGGCAAATTTTATCGGATATCTCGCGTGCGTGGATTCGGAGTATGCCGATTACCGGTACAGCGGGTACCTTCTGGGCTGGATCTATGCCGGAAATTCGCTGGCGAAGATAGATTATCCCATGTATGAGACGCTTTACAGATCCCTGGACGAGGGCGTGCGGGAGGATCTTACAGCCAACCGGGAATTCTGGGAGTCCTATGACGGTCAGGCGGCCCGGATCCAGGAGAAAGTCAATGATACATATCTGAAGGCAAATGGTCAGGAGGAGGGAATCCGCACCTATGGCCGGGTGACGGAGCTGATGCTTCTCGATTTTATTCAAAACAGGCGTTGATGCTTGTAACAGATAGAGGAAGATGATAGAATAAGACTGTTCGAACGTACAGTCAGTTCTGAAAGGTGGGACAGAGTATGGAAAGAGTGCTGGCGGAATTTCTGGACTATGAAGCAGTCAGGCGGATCGAGAATTCGGAGGAACCGAATCCCGGAGAGATTCTCGGAGCGCACATGATAAAATCGGGGCTTCTGATTCAGGCATTTATCCCGGGTGCGAAGGCACTGACAGCGCTGATCGGAAACGAAAAATATCCTATGGACAGGGTCGGCGGATCCGGGTTTTTCGCGGTACTTCTTGTGGGGTTCCGGGAGATGTGTCCGTATAAATTTCTGGCGGAATACCGGAGCGGTGAAACGCAGGTGATCGAGGATCCCTATTCGTACCGGTTTCGTACCATGTTTACGGAGGAAGAGATCAGGAAATTTGAGGCGGGGATCTATTATCACTCATATGAAAAAATGGGCGCTCATCCGGTTTCTCTGGACGGGATGGAAGGAGTCCATTTTGCTGTGTGGGCGCCGGATGCGCTGCGTGTCAGCGTCACCGGAGATTTTAATTTCTGGGATGGGAGACGCCATCCGATGAAAAGGCTTGGAAACTCCGGAATCTATGAGCTGTTTATTCCGGGACTCCGGGTGGGGGAGAAGTATAAATATGAGATCAAGACCCGGCAGAAAGAACCTGTGCTCAAGGCAGATCCCTACGCGTTTTACTCGGAACTCAGGCCGGCTACGGCATCGGTCGTGTGGGATTCGGGAACATACCGGTGGAATGACGGCGAATGGATGAAAAAACGGAGAAGTACCGATCTGAAAAAGCAGCCCGTGTCGGTCTATGAAGTCCATCTCGGCTCGTGGATGCAGAAGCCGGATGTGCAGGATGAGGCCGGAATCGCGGTAAACGGCAGCCGGTTTTACAATTACAGAGAGCTGGCCGTGAAGCTTGCTGCCTATGTTAAGGAGATGGGATATACCCATGTGGAGCTCCTACCGGTGATGGAGCATCCGCTGGATGCGTCCTGGGGGTATCAGATCACGGGGTATTATGCGCCCACAAGCCGCTTCGGCACACCCGACGATTTCCGGGCATTTGTGGATCACATGCACAGCGAGGGGATCGGCGTGATCCTGGACTGGGTGCCGGCACATTTCCCGCGAGACGCCCATGGGCTGGCAGCGTTCGACGGGACCTGTGTCTATGAACACAGGGATCCGAGACAGGGACTTCAGCCGGAGCTTGGGATGCTGGTCTTTAATTACGGCCGTCCTCAGGTCTCCAACTTTCTGATCTCCAGTGCTCTGTTCTGGGCAAAGGAGTATCATGCGGACGGAATCCGCATGGATTCGGTGGAGTCGATGCTTTATCTTGATTATGGGAAGCATGCAGGCGAGTGGATCGCCAATATTTACGGGGGCCATGAAAATCTGGAGGCAGTGGAATTCTTAAAGCACCTGAATTCCATTTTCCACAGAGAGGGAGAGGGGGCCGTTCTGATCGCTGAGGAGTCCGCAGCGTGGCCGAGGATCACGGCAGACTTAAAAGAAGGAGGACTCGGCTTCGATTTCAAGTGGAATGTGGGCTGGATGAACGATTTTCTCCATTATATGCAGCAGGATCCCGCACACCGTCACGAGTACTATAATGACCTGACCTTTGGAATGCTGTATGCATACAGTGAGAATTTCATGCTGATTTTTTCCCACGACGAGGTGGTCCACGGGAAAGGCTCCATGGCGGGGAAAATGCCGGGGAGCACGAAAGAGGAGCAAATGGCCAATCTGCGGGCTGCCTATGGCTTTATGATGGGACACCCCGGAAAAAAACTCCTGTTTATGGGACAGGAGTTCGGACAGCCGGAAGAGTGGCATGAGGACAGAAGCCTCCGGTGGGATCTGATCGGATCCCCGGCTCACGACGCCATGAAAGACTATGTGAAGGCATTGAACCGAATGTACCGTTCGGAGCCTGCCTTGTATGAGGAGGACTTCACACCGGAGGGTTTTGAATGGATCAACTGCATGTATGACAGGGAGAACATCGTAATTTTCGCGAGAAAGTCGGAAAGGAAAGAGGAGACTCTGATCTTTGCGTGCAATTTCGCGCCGGTGGCCCATGAGGGCTTCAGGCTGGGGGTTCCGTTTGCAGGAAGGTACACAGAGCTCCTGAACAGTGATGAAAAGCAGTTTGGCGGCAGCGGCATGATAAATCCCGGAGAAAACAAGTCGGAACACATCGAGGCTGACAATCGGGAAAATTCGATCGTGATCGATCTTGCGCCGTTCGCGGTCAGTGTATTCCGGTATGAGCCGGAAATGACTTCCGGAAACGGCAAAAGAAAGCCGGAACAGACGGATGCCTCCGGCGCGGGGTCCGGAAAAAAGAATCCCGGAGCGCTGGATCTCCTCTCGGAGCGGGTCGGCAAACTGATAAGAAAAGCAGGAATATAAGAAAAGGAGAGAGATATGAGCAGTATTACAGAGAATTTAGCGGGAAGTATCGGCAATGTGGCGTCCACTGTGGAGCAGATGGATATGACGCCGGGATACTTCCAGAAACTGATGGAGCAGGCAGGAGACTGGCTTATCCATGCGGGACTGCGCGTTGTGATCGCGATGCTCCTGGTGGTGATCGGCCTTAAGATTATCGGAAAAGTCCGCGGAGGCTTAAACCGATCCATGGAGCGGGCCGGTGTGGAGATCACACTGCGGAAATTCCTGGATGCGCTTTTGTATGCTGTTCTGCTTGGATTTCTGATCTTTATGGCGGCCGATGAGCTGGGGATCAAATCTACATCGCTGGTGGCGATCGCCGGATCCATCACTCTGGCAATGAGCCTTGCCATGCAGAATTCCCTGTCGAATTTTGCCGGCGGCGTCATGGTCCTGTTTCTCAAGCCGTTTAAAGTCGGAGACTATATCTCAACGCCTGACGGCGAGGGAACCGTAGAATCCATCGGACTGGTTTACACGACGTTAGTTACGCTGGATAATAAGAAAATCACGATTCCGAACAGCAATATGACGGCGTCTGTAATCACCAATGTGACCGGTTTGGACAAGCGCCGCCTGGTTCTCGACGTGGGGATCAGCTACACGGCGGACTTAAAGAAGGCAAAGGACGTCCTGAAGCAGCTGCTGGAGGAATATCCGCTGGTGTTAAAGGATGAGGATATGACAGTCGTAGTGGACAATCTCGGGGAGAGCAGCGTCAATCTGAATATCCGGGCGTGGGTGAAAACGGAGGATTACTGGAAGACCAAATGGGATCTGACAGAAGCGATCAAGCTTGCCTTTGACCGGGAGGGGATTGAAATTCCGTACAACTACCTGAACGTACAGGTTACACATACTCCGTAAGGCTGCTCGGTTCAGAAGAAGAGGGAAAATTTTGGGACTTTGGTAAGGAGAGTTACAAAGCAATGTTAATGAAACACATAAGAGGAATCCTGATCGGCATGGTTTCCGGAATGATCGCGGCAGCGGGGACCCTGGCAATGTCATTTCCGGCGCTGGCGGCGGAAGGCGAGATGGGAGCGCTTTACCGCGTCCATGAGAACGGAAACGGCTGGTCCGGGTTTATAAAGGACAATACTTATGGTCAGGCCGCACCGGATGCCTATGTGACGGCCATGCAGGCGACGCTTGAGAACCAGCCGGCAGGCATGAGCGGGACCATCGCCTATCAGGTAAATTTGAGCGGGTCCGGCTGGCTTGACTGGCAGGAAAATTTCTCGGAAGCCGGTACGACGGCGGAGCCGGTGCCGCTTGAGGCGATCCGGGTGAAGCTCACGGGGCAACTGGCAGAGACATATGATCTGTATTATTCCGTTCTGCAGAACGGCGTCTGGACGGAGCTGTCCATGAACGGCGACACGGCGGGCGTGGAAGGACAGGGACTCCGGGTGGACGGAATCCGGATCGCAGTGAGAAAGAAAGGCGAGGGAGCTCCGGAGGAACCTGAAACCGGAAACCGCATCGATCCTTCAAAGCCGATGATCGCGCTGACGTTTGACGACGGTCCGTCGACAGCGACGCCGCGGATCCTGGACAGTCTTGAACAAAACGGAGCGCGCGCCACATTTTATATGGTAGGAAACCGGATGCACAGCTATCCGGATACGGTAAAGCGGATGGTGAGTCTTGGCTGTGAGCCCGCAAGCCATACCTGGGATCATACGTATCTGACCAGGCTGTCCGCAGAGGGGATCCACCAGAATCTGACCAGATTTGACGCAGAGCTGGAATCCATTGCCGGGGTGCGCAGCAGGACCATGCGTCCGCCGGGAGGATATATAAGCAGCGCGTCGAAGCAGGCGCTGGGATCCTATGGGGTACCGGCGATCATGTGGTCCATCGATACGCTGGACTGGAAGACCAGAAACGCGCAGAAAACCATTGACTGCGTACTGAGCCAGGTGAAAGACGGGGATATTATCCTTATGCATGATCTGTACGGTACGACTGCAGATGCGGCCGTTGTTCTGATTCCGGAGCTTACAAAGCGGGGTTACCAGCTGGTTACTGTCAGCGAACTGGCGGAGTACCGTGGCGGAATGCAGCCCGGACAGTCCTACAGCAGATTTCGGCCTTAGCAGAAGTTAGAAAAGTGATTGCAATTTCTGACAAAAAAAACTATAATTGAGTATTATTATCATGGGCGTGCTGTCGGAAGCTGCAGACAGGCCGGTCAATTTCTGTAGGGAGAAGGTGTGAAGAGTATGGAAGTGAATCAATTGAATAAAATCGAGACAGAACTGGAGGCTCCCGCTGATTTTACGAGTCCGGAAACTCTTTATGACGATCTGGTGAAAAGTATAAAAAAGTATCATCCGTCTGACGATCTCAGCATGATCGAGCGGGCGTACCATATTGCCCGCGAAGCACATAAGGATCAGAAGAGAAAATCAGGAGAGCCGTATATTATTCACCCTCTCTGTGTTGCGATCATCCTGGCGGATCTGGAGCTCGACAAAGAGTCCATTATCGCCGGAATTCTCCACGATGTGGTGGAGGATACGGTTATGACGGAAGAGGAGATTGCGCAGATCTTCGGAAAAGAAGTCGCGCTTCTGGTCGACGGCGTCACAAAACTGACACAGCTCAACTGGTCGGCGGATAAAGTGGAGATGCAGGCGGAAAACCTGAGGAAGATGTTCCTTGCCATGGCAAAGGATATTCGCGTGATCTTAATCAAGCTCGCGGACCGTCTCCACAATATGCGCACACTTCAGTATATGCGTCCTGAAAAGCAGAAGGAGAAGGCGAGGGAGACGATTGAGATCTACGCGCCGCTCGCGGACCGTCTCGGTATTTCGAAAATCAAGATCGAGCTGGATGATCTGTCTCTGAAATATCTGGAACCGTCCGTCTATAAGGATCTGGAAGAAAAGATCGCGCTGACGAGCGAAGCCCGCCAGGCGTTTATTGATGAGATCCTCTCCGAAGTGCAGAGCCATATGGAGAACGCGGAAATCCGGTGCGAGGTCAGCGGACGCGTCAAGCATTTCTTCAGTATTTATAAAAAGATGCTGAACCAGCATAAGACGCTGGATCAGATCTACGATATTTTCGCGGTCCGTATTATTGTTGATACGGTGAAGGACTGCTATGCGGCACTGGGTGTGATCCATGAGATGTATAAGCCGATCCCCGGCCGCTTTAAAGATTACATCGCCATGCCCAAGCCGAATATGTATCAGTCGCTCCATACAACGCTGATCGGAAGCAACGGACAGCCTTTTGAGATCCAGATCCGCACGTTTGAGATGCACCGGACTGCCGAGTTCGGTATCGCGGCCCATTGGAAATATAAGGAGAGCGGCAGCGGTGAGGTGGCGGCCGGCGATGAGGCGAAGAAGTTAAGCTGGCTGAGACAGATTCTGGAGTGGCAGCAGGACATGTCGGACAACCGGGAATTCCTGAGCGCGTTAAAGAGTGATCTGGATATGTTCTCCGACAGTGTATACTGCTTTACGCCGACCGGCGATGTGAAGGCTCTGCCAAGCGGGTCCACGCCGATCGACTTTGCCTACGCGATCCACTCGGCTGTCGGAAACAAGATGGTCGGAGCCCGCGTCAACGGAAAGCTGGTCAATATTGATTATGTGCTCCAGAACGGAGACCGGATCGAGATCATGACCTCCCAGAACTCCAAGGGACCGAGCCGTGACTGGCTGAATCTGGTCAAGAGCAGCCAGGCAAAAAATAAGATCAACGCCTGGTTCAAGCAGGAGAGAAAAGCAGACAATATTATCCGCGGCCGGGATATGATCGACCGGTACTGCAAGACCAAGGGAATTAATTTTTCAGATATCAACAAACCGGAATTTATTGAGAAGGTTCTGAAGCGATATGCGTTCCAGGACTGGGATTCGGTTCTTGCGTCCATCGGACACGGTGGCCTGAAGGAAGGTCAGGTCATCAATAAGATGATGGAGGAGCGGGAGAAAAAAATCAAGCGCGAGGTTACGGACGCGACGATCCTTGACGCGATCGGCGACAATAACAAGGCTGCGGTCGTTCCGATCAAGGGAAAATCGAAGAGCGGGATCGTGGTCAAGGGAATTCATGACCTTGCAGTCCGCTTTTCCAAATGCTGCAGCCCGGTGCCGGGCGATGAGATCGTCGGCTTCGTGACAAGAGGGCGCGGCATCACGATCCACCGCACGGACTGCATCAATGTGCTGAATCTTCCGGAAATCGAGAGAAGCCGCCTGATCGACGCCGAGTGGCAGCCGGAGGCGACGGAGACCGGTACGGCCACCTACTCCACGGAAATTGCGATCTACGCCAACAACAGGATCGGTATGTTTGTGGATATTTCCAAGATCTTTACGGAGCGGCAGATCGATGTGAAGAGCATGAACGCCCGCACCAACAAACAGGGAAAAGCAACGATTACCATGTCCTTTGATATCCATGGAATCGACGAGTTAAATACGCTGATGGCAAAGCTGAGACAGATCGAAGGGGTTCTGGATATCCAGAGAACCACAGGTTAGAATCACAGATAAAAGGAAAATATCGGAGGAAAGAGCAATGGGCGAAATTCGCGTGAAAGGTCTGCTGGTCGGGATGGTGCAGACTAACTGTTATCTTGTATATGACGAAGAGACGAAGCGTGCGGCAATCGTAGATCCGGGGGACGCAGCGGATGTCATTGAAAGCGAGTGCATGAAGCTGGGACTGAAGCCGGAGGCGATTCTCCTGACCCACGGTCATTTTGATCATATTCTGGCGGCTGAGGAGCTGAAAACCAGATGGAATCTGAAGATTTACGCGGCGGAGAAGGAGCTGGAGGTGCTGTCTGACGGCTCCAAAAACATGATGATGACTTACTACAGGAAGTCCTAT
>JALEWG010000075.1 GCA_022788065.1 Lachnospiraceae bacterium
GATCTCTTCCAGTTCCGCAACTGTGCTTCTGGTGGCGATAATGCAGACATCCGGTTTCAGTGTCCCGAGAATCTCATCCGCCTGGCTTGCGGCTGATATCTTTATTCCGGTGTCCGGATAGCCGTCGCCGACAATTTCAGCCGCATCTTTTCCGAGAATAGCGGGATTCATGTCAAAAGCGGCAACCAGTTTTGCGCCCTTTTCGATTGCGTAACGGATCAGGTATTTCCCCATTTTACCACAGCCGTATTGTGCAAATGTAACTTTTCTTTCCATAAGAGACCTCCTTTAATTTTTATATCCTTATTCTACACCTTATAGTAAGTATAAAGTCAACAAAAGAATGAAGGATTTTAGACATATGGACTGAATCGGCACAACTGCAGATAAAACGAAGAAATCCATGTACGACATTGTAAAATTATGCCGGATATTATATGATAATAACAGGAGAGGAGAGGGGTACGTATGAAAGACACGCTTTTTAAGATCGGGGAAATGGCTGAGCTGAATCACGTCAGCACACAGACATTAAGACTTTATGACAGGAATAAACTTTTGGAGCCTCAGTGCATGGATCCTGAAACCGGCTACCGCTACTACACGCTGGAGCAGTGCGCGAAGCTGGATCTGATCCGGGCGTTAAAGAGCTGCCGATTGCCGTTGGAGAAGATCCGGGAAATTTTTGAACTTTCTTCAGAAAAAAGGCTTCTTGAGGTGCTGGAGGAACAGACGGGAGCGCTCAGCGAAGAGATCTACAATCTCTCTGTCAGTCGGAACAATCTGATCCGCATTCAGAAAAATCTGCAGGTTCTCAATTCTCTGCCGCCGTTCGGACAGGTGTTTTTTGAGTATGTGCCGGAAAGAAAAATCGATGTGCAGCAGACGGAATTTGATTTCTTTGCGCAGGGATATGAGGGGTATGAGAAAATGCTCCGGCATATGCAGAATTATCTCCATGAGAGAAAGCTGCCGCCTTCTTATTTCATCAACGTCGGCACGATCATGGAAAAAGAATATTTTGTGAAAGGGGCGTACACCTCCCATTCCGCTTTTATTTTTGTGGATGAACTGTACCCGGATACGGAGAGCATCCGCACGCTGCCGCAAAACACCTACATGTCAGTGGCCTCGGACAATCCGGCCCTGGAGTCGGAGTACGCGAAAAAACTGTATGAGGAGATAAAACGACAGAGAATGACGCCCTGCGGGGATTATCTCTGCGAGGTCCTCACACAGTTTCCGCTGCACAATTCAAAGCAGCTGATTTACAAGATACAGGTTCCGGTTCAGAGTGATATTACCGGAGTTTTTCATTGATCTGGCGGGCCCGGCGGTGATTCGCCGCAAACAGGATGACGGAAACCGCAAAATAAATAATAAGGAAGGACGGCATGATCCGGAGTGCTAGGATCCCGAAATGCTCAGCATAGCCCAGTTTCCATGCGGTGATCAGCGTGATGAAGAGGCAGAGAGCAAGATGCACGGCGATCTGAAGCGGAAGCGGCCAGAAATCGGTATCATAGATCAGAGAGACCGCGCCGTACAGAGCAGAAGCGAAAAGCCATGCAAAAACCTGGAACAGAGTGCCGTCCACTCCTTCCATCAGAGCAATGCAGACGGTGGAAACAACCGAACCGATGCCAAGACCGACCGCTATGTGAAGCATGATATTTTTCATTTTCATTATAAAACCTCCATTACATATTTTCTGAATGATTTCACGTATTTTCTTGAAATGACCAGTCTGGTCTTTCCGTCTTTTAACTCCGCAAGATAGTTTCCGCTGAATTCTGCCGTTACGGACCGCACACGGGCGATGTTGACAATAAGACCTTTGCTGATCTGGACAAAGCCATGAGGCGCAGCGGCCTCAGCCAGCTCATACAGCCGGCATCTGGCTTCCAGTGTCTCGGATCCGATGTGGGCGGTCACTCCGCCTCCGCCGGCCTCGAACCAGTCCACTTCTGAATAATCATAGACAAAGGCCCGGTCATCGCGATACAGAAAAAGCCGCGATGCGCCCTCGACCTGCCTGCAGGCGCCCAGAAGCTTTTGCACGAGCGGATCATCTGCCCGTCCGCGGATCACAACCTCCGGTTCGCCGTCTGATGGTTCCAGAATGATTCTCATATACTGCCTCCCCCTTTCTGAAAACAGTATAGCGTAAATCCCGATCTCTGTCCCGCGTTTTCCGATGAGTGGTCGAAAATCCGCGATGAAGTGCGGGCAGAATAGGGTGTGTTTACGGATTACCGGAGAACAGGCGCGAAGACAGAAGCGGGAGAAGAGAGGGCCCCCGCATTGACTGGATGGAAAAGGGACTGTATACGGACAGAAAAATATATTATAATGGAGCTGACGGGACTGGATCGTCAGTCTGCGACATATTTTTCATGGCGGGAGGTCTGAGATGAAATTTCTGGATGATCTGACAAAATTTTACGGAACGGGAGAGAAAAACCGGGCGGGACAGGACCTGGAAGAATTCCTTGCCGGATACAACGCAAAGAAATATGACTCCCCGAGCAACACCACCGATATCATTGTGGTGCGCTGCCGGGAGACGCTGACTTACTGGGGACAACCACTTGAGGTCCTGATGGTCAAGCGCAGCAATCACCCGAGCATTGGCTGCTGGGCGACGCCGGGAGGATTTGTGGAGATGAGGGAGGATCTGGAGGCAGGCGCAGCCAGAGAACTGGAGGAGGAGACCGGAGTGCGCGGACTGCCGCTGCAGCAGCTTAAGACCTGGGGAAACTATGACAGGGATCCCCGCTGGAGAGTGATCACAACCTCATTCCTGGCGCTGGCGGAGGGGGACATCCCGGTGAAGGCGGGGGATGACGCGGCCGACGCCGTGTGGTTTGGCGCGGAGCTTGAAAGAGAAGACTGCGGGACGGAGGATAATCAGGAGATCTGGAGACTGCTGCTTAAAAATGAAAGAAAAGATATCCGGATCAGCGCCCGGGTGAAAGTGTGCCGCTCGGGGCATCCTCTGCTTCCACAGGAAAAATATGAGCTTCTGGAAAGCGACGGGATCGCCGTCGATCACGGCTGTCTGGTGGTTCAGGCACTGCTGTATTTGAAAGAACGGATTGAAAACCTTTCATACCGGTCCGCAAGCAGCTCATGATGGCTGCAGTTGGAAAAAATTCTCAGGTTGACGGAGGTATGGGATGGAATGCCTGATTGAAGCAAAGGGAATCAGCAAGGATTTTGAACTGGGCGATGTGACGGTCCACGCGCTGAAGGATGTCTCCTTTCAGATTGAGAAAGGCGAGATGATCGTGATTCTGGGTCCAAGCGGTTCGGGAAAAAGTACGCTTTTAAATATTCTCGGGGGAATTGAGACCGTTACCGGCGGAGCCGTTCTCTATCAGGGAAAGGAACTGAACCGGCTGGATCCGGGCGCTCTGACAAAATACCGGAGAGAGCATGTGGGCTTTGTGTTCCAGTTTTATAATCTGATGCCGGGGCTGACTGCGAAGGAGAATGTGGAGTTGGCGGCTGAACTGGGGAAAGATCCGTTCGACGCCATGGAGCTTCTGGAACAGGTGGGACTTGCGGACAGGGCGGATCACTTTCCGTCAAAGCTTTCGGGAGGGCAGCAGCAGCGGATCGCCATTGCGAGAGCACTCTGCAAAAATCCCGACATGCTGCTCTGTGACGAACCCACGGGCGCGCTTGACAGCCAGACGGGAGGCCAGATCCTGAAGCTTCTGTATGATTTTAACAAGCGATATGAAAAAGCGGTGGTGATCATCACTCACAACCAGAATATCGCGGAAATCGCGGACCGTGTATTCTGCTTTAAGGATGGGGAACTTGTGAAGATAACGGTCAACGAAAGACCGAAAAAGCCGGAGGAGCTGGAACTGTAGCATATTCCGGAGAGGGGCAGAGTATGAAAAATTTTCATAAAAATGTGCTCCGCATGGCGGTTGAGAATAAAGGCTCCTTCCTCGGAGCTGCATTTATTATCGCAATCGGTATTTTCATATATGTGGCGATGATGGATACATTAAAAAATCTCCAGCAGCAGATATTTCTCTATTATGAAACCAGCGCCATGGCGGATATTTTCGCAAATGTGAGCGGGATATCCGGAACAGAGCTGGAAAGACTGGAGGAAATCCCGGGGATCCGGAAAGCTTCAGGCAAGATCGCGCAGGATGTGAGGATCTTCGGAAGCGGGCAGGAGGAGATCGTAACCGTGCACCTGCTCTCGTACCGTGCCAACGAGACTGTGAACAGGCTGGCGCTTTCCGCTCCATTTTCTTCGGGTGAGGAACTGTTTCTGGGGTCGGCGATGGAAGGCGTATACGGATATGAGCCGGGGGAAGTGCTGCAGATCATATTTCGCGGGCAGAAATATGATTTTACCTACGCGGGAACCTGCCAGTCGCCGGACTACATTTATTCGATCCCGCCGGGCGGCGCCATGATTCCGGACGGGGAGGTCTATGACATTGCGTGTATCAGCGAAGAGCGGATGGAGGAGATCCTGGGCAGAAGAGACTGTTACACGGAGCTGGGGTTTCTCCTGGAATCCGGATATACATATGAGGATGTAAAAAGCCGGCTGAAGGAGGCACTGGAAGTGTACGGCCTGGTGTCGATCTGTGCGAGAAGCGACCAGACCAGCTACAGCATGGTGGAAAGCGAGATGGGGGAGCTGGTCTCCGTGGGAAGCATCCTTCCCGCCATTTTTATGGCGGTCTCTGTATTCATGCTGTATGTGGTACTGAAAAAAATGATTGATCGGGATCAGAGGCTGATCGGAACCATGAAAGCCTTCGGCATGACAGACCGGGAACTGATGAGCGGTTATCTGGCTGAGGGAGCTGCGGCGGGACTGGCGGGAGCTGTGATCGGAAGTATCCTTGCCGCCCCGTTCGGAAGCTTCATGTTCGACATATATGTTGATTTCTTCTCCCTGCCCGACACAGTGTACCATAATTACTGGGACAGCCGCATCACGGGCGCTGTGATTGCCGTGGGTACCGGAATTCTGGCGGTCTTCTGGGGAATCCGGGATATTCTGTCCATCACGCCTGCCCAGGCCATGAGGACAAAAACACCCGGGGCGGCAGACCGGAGCCTGATTCCTGCGGCGTGGCTTGGCAGGCTTGATCCCATGAAAAAGATGGCTCTCCGGGTGGTTATTAGGAACCCGTTCCGAGGATTTCTGGTGGTCCTTTCGGTGGCATTTCCGTTTGCCATGTCCTCCGTTCTTTTCTCCTTTGAGGGCGTGGCCGAGCAGATGTTCCTGGATCAGTTTGAAAAGATCCAGGTCTATGATCTTCAGCTCTCGCTGGACGGTTTTGAAAGCCCGGTCCGCGCGAGACAGGGCGGCGAGATTCTGGACGGTGTTTTGGAAGCGGAAGCTGTCTGCCGCCTGCCGGTTGAGATCTGTAATGAAAATCTCACAGATCATGCGATTCTCTACGGACTGAATCCCGGATCCGACCTTTGGAAGATCGTGGATAACAGAGGTGTCTCCTACGATCCGCCCGGGAGAGGAATCATTCTCAACAGCCGTACGGCAGAGAATCTGCATGTGAAAAAAGGCGATACGGTCAGACTGCGGAGCGCCGGAATTACAGTGGAGGCAGTTGAGGCCGCGGTCGAGGAAATCATCGAAGAAGGATTTGGAAGCGGCTGCTATATGAGTATGGAAGGTCTCGGCGCTGCGTTTCCCGTCAGGGAGGCGGCCAACACGGTGCTTCTTAAGGCGGAGCCTGGGAAAAAAGAGGCTCTGAAGGATCAGGTGAGGGAGGCCGGGAGAGTGACCTGGCTCGTGGATGCGGAAAAGATTGTCGGAAGCTACCGGAACATGATGGGGAGCATGATGGCCATGATCTATATGTTCGCGCTCCTCTCTGTGTCTGCCGGCGGAATTCTGATCTACAATATCTCCATGATCAATATCAGGGAGAGGATAGCGGAATTCGGAACGCTGATGATCATGGGCGTGGCGGATTCCGGAATCCGTTCCATGCTTCTCATGGAGCATGGCCTGTATTTCGCGGGAGGAATACTGCTGGGATTTCCGGGAAGTGCGGCAATCCGTGTTCTGCTTGAGAAGATCGCATTATCGGAGAATTACAGCGTGAACCTGGAAATTTCTCCGTGGGCATACGGAATGGCATTTGCGATCTGCCTGATTATGACAGCCGTTTCCTGCCTGGCGGAAAACAGCTTTGTCAGGAAAATCAGTCTGACAGATACGTTAAAAGAGAGGGAGTAGGGGAGTATGAGTAAGAAGATTGTGATTGCGGGAAAAAGGGCGATGTTTGCGGGGATCCTCGCAGCGGTCGGCGTCTGCCTGATTCTGACGGTCGTTTATATGAAAAACAGTGGAACTAAAGTGGAGAGGGCAGTCGTCGTGAAAGAGCATGTGGAGGATTTTTACACGGAAG
Source organism: Lachnospiraceae bacterium (assembly GCA_022788065.1). Taxonomy (GTDB): domain Bacteria; phylum Bacillota; class Clostridia; order Lachnospirales; family Lachnospiraceae; genus SUG393. Next base: position 6,426 of record JALEWG010000075.1, read on the forward strand.
AAGGCGTATTAAGCGGCGGCAGGCAATACCGGATCATCGCGGAGGTTTCCGGTCCGGTGAAGGAGATCGACGCGAAGGAAAATGCGAAGGTGAAGAAGGGAGAGGTTCTCCTTCAGATCGACAGCAGCGATTATGAGCATGAAAAATATAAGGCGGACTGCGTGGTCTCCGGCTATGAGGCGCAGCTGGAAGCGAGCCGGATCGGCCGCGTTATGCAGTCTTCCCCGAAAGAGTATCTGGAAGAACTGGGACGTGAGCTGTCCGCACGTGAGTCTGCATACAGGGCAGTCAAAACGGTATATGAGGGCAGCCGGGCGCTCTATGAAGCCGGAAGCATTTCCAGGACAGAGATGGAGCAGAGGAAAGCAGAATACCAGAGCAGCCTTCTTTCTCTGGAACAGGTCAGAAACCGGTATGAGGAGAGCAGCCGTGTGTTCTCAGAGCTGAAGGAAGAAGGGATCAGTGAGGCGAAGATCAATGAACGCTTTTATGAGAGCGAAGAAAGGCAGCTGGAAATGCTGATCGAGACCGGAAAGCGCCAGGCGGCGCAGTTGGATGAAAAGATCGCAAAGTGCGTGATCACGGCGCCGGAGGATGGCGTGATCACAGAACTGCCGTCAGAGGAACTCACGGTGATCCAGGAAGGGCAGGAGGTTGCCGCTATGACGGGGACGGGGAAGATGACCGCAGAGGCAGATGTGCTGACGAATATTGCGCCGTACCTGAACGAAGGGGATCCGGCGGAAATCGTTCTGAAGCTTCGCGGAAAGGATCTTACTTTTGCCGGTCATATCTGCCAGGTATATGATTTTGCGAAGCCGGGCGTTTCCTCTCTGGGACTTTCCGAGTACCGGGTTCACGTGATCGTGGAGCTCGATAAGGGGGAGAACGAGGAACTTTCGGGAATTGACGGGTATGACGTCCATGTGAAATTCCGGCTGTTTGACTGTGAAGACTGCCTCACAGTGCCCTCCGGAGCTGTTTATCAGGCAGATGGAGAATCCTATGTTTACCGGATCGAGGGAAATGTGGCCAGAAAACAGAACGTGGAAGTCGTGTACCAGTCCGGCTCAGGCTGCGTGATCGGAGAAGGCCTGTCCGAAGGAGAAGAGGTGATCGCTGAGG
>JALEWG010000122.1 GCA_022788065.1 Lachnospiraceae bacterium
CGCGGTTCAGGAAATCCTGCTGGCTGGCCAGATAGGAAAAAACTTCCTGTTTTTTCATATCCTTACCTCCTTTTGATACGTCGTTCGTTGTTTCCGTAATAAAAATAAAATTTTTATTAACTTTATCACTATTTTAAGACATTTTTTGACATTTCGTCAAACAACAAAATACTTGTGTGCAGCCCACACACATCTGTATTGCCTTTCCGGACAAAAAAATGCCGCTTCACGATTTTATCGTTGAAGCGGCAGCCTTGTTATTATGTAAAAAACTTTATATCAGTCACCCAGTACATTCACAATCCTGATCGGTTTTCTGTAGTTCCAGCTGGAGATCCGGATCCCGTTCCTTTCGTTGGATGCGTGGAGAAGCTGTCCGTCTCCGATATAGATGCCCACATGGTTAATGCGCTTGCCCGAACCGTAAAAAACCAGATCACCCGGCCGGACCTCTTCTGCACTGATAACCCGTCCTTCTCCGGACTGAGCCACTGAGGAATGAGAGAGCTCAATTCCCATCGTATTCATCATCACATATCTTGTGAAGCCGGAGCAGTCAACGCCCTTATTGGGATCTGTTCCGCCCCAGACATATTGACCACCGACAAACTGTTTTCCGAACTCAACAATCTCTTCTCTCTTCTTTGCAGAGAGATCCTCTTCGACTTCTTCCACGGTCTCCGCCACCGTCGACGCGGTTGTCACAGTATTGAGATATCCCTCGAATTCTCCGACCGTCACGCGTGCCCACTGGCCGTCAACCATCTCCAGAATTTCATAAGTACTGCCCTGAGACGCCTGCCCGATTACTTCCGAATCTTCGTCCGGCTCAGCGTACACATCTGTTTCCGGATCTTCCACACGGATATGTACCGATGTGATAGTCTGATACTCAGCAGCCTCCTCTTCAGCTTCCTCTTCTTCGAAGTTTTCCTCTTCCTCCGTATTCACTTCAGAAGCCACTTCGTCCGCCAGAGCCGTAACCGGTGAAGAAACAGCCATGGCAGCACAGAGAGTAAATAATCCAACAGTTTTCAAAAGTCTATTAAACATTATTACAGATTCCTTTTCGTTTGTTACAAAATTGTTACATCTTGTTACAAACAAATTATATTTCTAAATCCGTATTTTGTCAACTTAAATATCATATTTCATACTTTTTTCATATTCCCGGGCTTCTTTTTTGACCTTTTGCATAAAAAGGGCCTGCCGCACCTGTGCAGCAGACCCAAGTTTCCTCTTCCGGCGCTTTCGGCAGAAAAGCAGCCTGTAACAAAGAATGATTCAATTTCTATCGTCTCATATTCCGTACCAGCCAGATAAGCAGGAAAATAATGCACAGCGGACCTGCAAACCGCATCAGCAGGTAAAAGATACCTCCCACCACCTGAAATACAGCCGTGCAGACAAATATTACGACCAGGATCAAAAGCAGTTTCCAATACCATTTACTCAGATCGATATAATGGATATGCGGGGACCGATTCTGTTCTTCCCTCCCGTACGATTCGCGGGAGCCGGAATCCGTATAAGCTTCCTGATAGCTTCCATAGCCGTCCCCATCGCCGGTCTCACCGGCTGCCTCGCAGGAATCAATAATCGTCCTGGCCACAATATACGGCTCCCCGATCTCGTCCGCAATCTCATCCACAGTCCGCCCTTTGGCCATCTCCTGTGCAATATAAGAGCTGTAATAATTCAGGTTATCCCGAATCACCGACGCCGGAACCTCTCCGGAAAGCGCCTCCTCCAGCCCTCTTAAATACTCTTCCTTGCTCATTCAGTTCTCCTTGCTGTTCTGTTATTCCAGTTTTTCTTTGATAATACCGCCGCGATAAGCCGCAACCAGTTCATTCAGATCCGCGATCTTTTCCTTCAGGATCCGTCCTGTATCCGTGTCAGCTACCATGACTCTCTTCTTCATTTTCTCGACGATCGTAACCTTCGGAGTATTTTCGCGGTTCCTGTCAAACGGCTTGTGCTCCGCCAGCGCCAGATGACGGGAATTGAAAATCAGTGTATATCCGGCGATTCCGGTCTTCGGCTGGTAGGACTTGGAAAGACCGCCGTCGATGACATACAGCTTTCCGTTTCCCTTGATCGGGCTCTCTCCATCCTTTAATTTGACCGGAACATGACCGTTGATAATATGGGAGCCCTCCACCGGAAGCCCGAATTCCTTCAGGATCTTGTCACAGCACTCTTCCTTCTGGCACAGCTTATAATACGGATTCATATGCTCCTTTGCAACCGCCTTATCTGCTACAAAGTAGCCCTCGAACGTGGCCATGTTGTCTTTTCCGAATACCGGAGACTTGGGACCACACCACAGGTACCACATGAAATCCATATACCATTCCTTTGTTGTATCATCTTCCGGAAGGAAATATGCCATCTTTACTGCGTCATCGATATAATCCAGCATGCGCTTTCCTGAGTAAATAATTCCCTCGATATTGATCTCGTCAAACTCCCCGTTCTCCTTCATCGGGATGCAGCCATGATACAGAAGGTTAGAATTGCAGCACTTGTACATGGAACCATGCGAATAAACGAAACGGATATGGCGCTGAAGCTTACCGCTGTGCTTGAAGGACATCTGCAGTGTATGCATCAATTCCTCCTCTTCCTTTGAAAGCTTCAACGGATCCTTGGGATCCACCGTCGGAAGCACCATATCCAGCATCGGATATTCCTTGCCTTTAATGGAAACCGTTCCCTTGGCAAAATCGATCTTCGTGATATGTAACCGGTCTTCCATATGGAATTCAGGTCGGCGCTTGATGATCTGCCCCTCCACCTTGAACTGGATAATCGCAATGGCTTTATGCATCTTTGCGGCCAGCCCCGGATCAACGGCGTCATAGATATTCTCATCCAGAATCTTCGGCATAAAGATTTCACAGGGATCATCCTTATATGTCTTCGCCGCAAACATGGACAGCGGACGCAGATTAATTCCATATCCGTCTTCCAGAAGGTCAAAGCAGTTGTAGCGGATCGCAATGCGAAGCACGTTACAGATGCAGGCCAGATTTCCGGTCGCCGCACCCATCCAGGAGATATCATGATTGCCCCACTGGATATCCACATCGTGGAACTGCATCAGTTCTTCCATAATCACATCGGCACGCGGACCGCGGTCGAAAATGTCTCCGATAATGTGAAGATTATCGATCGTCAGATTCTGTATCAGATTGCAGAGAGCCGTTATAAAGTCAG
>JALEWG010000133.1 GCA_022788065.1 Lachnospiraceae bacterium
GATGATCCTGCAGATCCTCGGCGCCACAAGCAGTCCCAGAATCAGCAGCGCAAAGCACGCAATGATTCCGGCAACGAGGATCGCGTGGAACGCCTCCGGATTCTTCATAATAAACAAAGGGCCAGGCTGGAGTCCGTGCACGTAGAATACGGAAAGAATGATCGCCGTGACAGCGTCCCCCGGAACCGCCAGCGTCAGCATGGGGATCAGTGCGCCGCCGATGCAGGCATTGTTGGAGGATTCACTTGCCATGATTCCCTCCACGGCTCCCTCGCCGAACGGAACCTCCGGATTTTTGACGATCCGTTTCGCTTCATTGTACGCGATGAAGGAGGCAACCGGACCTCCGGCTCCCGGAAGAGCGCCCACCAGCATTCCGATCGTGGATGTATATAAGGAAAGCTTCCAGTGCTTTAACACTTCCCGAAGCCCAACTTTCGTTTTTTCCATAGCCAGCACATTCTGTTCCTGTTTCATGTTATAGACAACAGAAAGCACCTCGGCAAACCCGAAGAAGCCCACCAGCGCAGGCACCGTACTGATACCGCCTGTCAGGTTCTGGATCCCGAAGGTCATTCTCTTCGTGCCCATGAGCGGATCCAGGCCGATCATGCTGATCACAAGGCCCAGCATGACGCTGATCAGACCTTTCGCATAATTTTTTGTGCTGACCGACCCGACCGTCGCGAGTCCGAACAATGCCAGCAAAAAATAGTCCATTTTTGTAAATTTAAGAGCAATATCCGACACAGGCTCGGCTAACAGGCCGAGGGCGATAAAGCCGAACAGACTTCCGATAAAGGAATAGATGGTAGCCGTAAAAAGCGCTTTGTAGGACTGTCCCTTTTTCGACATGGGATAGCCGTCCAGCGTGGTTACGACTGAGGACGGTGCGCCGGGAATGTTGATGAGGATCGCGGACACGGCTCCCGAGAAAACCCCGACCACGTACACACCCATAATCATGGCCAGAGCGTCCGAGTGATCCCATGTATAAGTGATCGATACCAGAAGCGCTGTCGCCATGGAAACAGAGAGCCCCGGGATAGCTCCGACAAACAGGCCTGCCACAGATCCGAGAAGAACCATCAGCACAAATCTGGCGTCGATGATCGATAACATTTCAAGCATTTGGTGTTCTCCTTTCTATGGCAGCAGCACATGAAGAAATGTGCGGAATGCAAGACTCAGAAACAGCGTGGTCCCCAGCGGCACAAATACGAGAACCGCCGGTTTCCTGACGCCCATGAACGCCATCATGGCCACCAGAAAAACGACCGTCACCACCTCAAATGTGGAAAACGTGTACGCAAATGAAAGAATTCCGATGGTGATATACGGGATCTTCAGATACGCCAGCGCCGCATAATACAGCATACAGAGGATTAGCGCTCCGATGACCCATTTTCTCTTTTCCCCGGCGTTGTCCGTTTTTTTCTCCTCCGCGGTTTTCGGCACCTCCGCCGCTTCCCGCTTCATTTTCTGTACGCCCTCCCCGATGATCCAGAGAGAGAGACCGATCATGGCGATTGCGACAATGAGGGGGAACAGATAGGGCGACTGGGCCCAGACTTTATTGAACGCCTTCTGATAGGACATAAGAGAATACGAGAGCAGCCCGAGGCCGCTCCCGCAAAAGATAATTCCTTCAATTATAAGCGAATTAATCTTATTTTTCATGTGTTATTCTCCGATTTTCCTGATTCCGAACTCCTCCGGACTCTTCTCAGCCACGCCGTTCTCATACTGTAACCAGCAGATCACGGATTTCCAGTTGTCATAGAACTTCTGGATCGACGCGTCGTCAGTGTATTTCTCAAATACCGGATCTGCCGCATTCGCTTTTACGAAATCCGTCCACTCCGGATCCTCAAATACTTTCTGGGTTGCTGCCTTTAATACGTCGACAACCTCCTGCGGAGTGTCATTGTTGACAACAAAACTTAACAGCGTATACGGAATGTTCAGGTATTTCTCGGATTCCGGAACGGTCTCTGTAAATGCCGGAATATCCGGGTAGGCTTCCATTCTCTCGCTGGAGAATACCGCTAACGGTTTCACGTCACCGCTCTCGATATATCCGCCGAGAGTGGAGATATTCGGGTTGGTGAAGTCAACCTGACCACCGATTACTCCGAGCAGAGCGTCATTTCCGGAGTCAAAGCTGGTCATTGCCACCTCATAGCCCAGTTCCTTTAAAACAAGGCCCTGGTTATGGCCGCTTCCTCCCGGGCCGGAATGGGACATTGTGATCTTTCCGGGGTTTGCCTTAATGTCATCCAGTAATTCTTCCAGTGTGTTGTACTTGGAGTCCTTGCCGACTACGAGAACCTTCGGGTCTCCCACCAACGGGGAGATTACGGTGAAATCATCATATCCCAGATCACAGATATTCATAGTGCGGTAGGTTCCCATGGTCTCCGCGCATACCAGTAAGGTATATCCGTCAGACGGCTGCTCCTTTACGAACTGGCTTCCGATGGAACCGGAAGCGCCGCCCTGGTTTGTAACGGTGATGGACTGACCCAGATATTTTTCAAGCAGAACCGCAAGCTTTCTGCCCCATGTATCAGTTGTGCCGCCTGCGCCATAAGGAATGATCATGGTTAACGGCTTTGTCGGGTAGCTGTCTGTTGCCACCAGTTCACTCTTTGCTTCCGTTGCTGCTTCTGCTGCTGTTGTCTCCGCTGCTGCCGTTGTCTCAGCCTTTGCCTCGGATGCTGTTGTAGCTGCCGCTGTTGTTTCCGTCTTGGAAGACGTGGACACACTGCATGCAGTCATGGACAGGCACATAACCGCTGCCATGCCCAGTGCAATCAGTTTCTTCATTGTAATACTCTCCTTCGCCTTTAATAAGTATTTGTTTGACAGGTCTCTATCAACCCGCACATTATAACACAGCACTTTTCCGTTTTCAACCAAAAACTTTGTCGCTTTAAAGCTTTTGCGCGAAAAAATACCCATTTTTCCGGTTCCTGCTTGCATTCCCTCCCCGGATATGCTATTTTATTTCCGACATCCAAGATTGAAATGAAAGAGAGGCATATACATGGATCTGAAACAGCCGATCATCCTCTGCGGATTCACCAGCAGCGGAAAAACCACCATCGGACAGCTTCTTGCAAAGGAGCTTGACCTTCCTTTTTTTGACACAGACCAGATGATCACAGAACAGAATCACATGACCATCCGGGAGATTTTTGACAAAGGCGGCGAGGCTCTGTTCCGTGATATGGAGCATAAGATTGCATCGCAGGTCTGTCAGCTCGGCCCGGCTGTTGTCTCCACCGGGGGCGGCATGCTGACCTTCGACCGCAACGGGAAGCTGTTAGCGAAGCATGGTCTGATCCTCTATATTGACCGTCCGTTTGAAAGCTGTTACCGGAATCTGTCCGGACAGCCGGACCGTCCCCTTTTCCGGGACCATACCCGCGAAGAACTGGAATCCCTTTATAACGAACGAAAATCCAGGTATCTGACTTATGCTTCCCGCACTGTAAAAAATAACGGCACCCCGGAGGATGCCGTTGCTTCTGTTCTTAAGCTTCTCGGTTAGCCGTCGGATCCGGCTTTCTGAGGCCTTTTGTATTTTTTTCAACCAGCTTTCTGGTCACCATGATCATATGACCGCATCCTGTGCATTTCAGCCGGAAATCCGCGCCTACCCGGAGAATCTCCCATTCCTGGCTGCCGCAGGGATGTGGTTTTTTCAGTTTTACGATATCTCCCACTTCATATATCATGCGTCCGCTTCCTTTCCATTTTTCAGGATCCTGTCGATCTCCTGCAGCTCCGCGTCGGAAAACGGCTCCGCGCGAAGCGCGCCCAGGCTGTTGTCCAGCTGTTCGCAGCTGCTGGCTCCCACGAGCACGGTCGTCACCTCAGGCCGTCTGAAGATCCAGGAAAGCGCCATCTGCGCCAGCGTCTGACCCCGCTTTTCGGCCATTCCGTTCAGGCTTCTGATCGTTTCCAGTTGCTCCGAGGACAGATATCGGGCGGCCACCGTGGTCCCGCTCCTCGACGCCCTGGAGCCTGCCGGGACCCCTTTGAGATATTTATCGGTCAGCGCTCCCTGCGCCAACGGAGAAAAACAGATACAGCCGACTCCGTTCTCCGAGAGTGCCTGAAACAGGCCGTCCTCCGCCCACCGCTCCAAAAGATTGTAACGCGGCTGGTGGATCAGGCACGGCGTGCCGTTCTCTCTGAGGAGTTTTACCGCTTTCCTCGTTTCTTCCTCTTTATAGTTGGAAAGACCTACATACAGAGCCTTTCCGCTCTTCACAATATCACTCAGCGCTCCCATAGTTTCCTCAAGGGGAGTCTCCGGATCCGGTCTGTGATGATAAAAAATATCCACGTAATCCAGTCCCATGCGCTTCAGGCTCTGGTCCAGACTGGCCATCAGATATTTTCTCGATCCCCAGTTTCCGTAGGGCCCCGGCCACATGTCATACCCGGCCTTGGTGGAAATTAAGAGCTCATCCCGGTACGGTCCCAGGCAATCCTTTAGCGCCTGCCCGAAATTGGATTCAGCCAGGCCCCTCGCCGGATGTCCGTAATTGTTGGCCAGATCAAAATGTGTAATGCCCCGGTCGAAGGCATGGCACAGGATCTTTTCCTGTTCCTCCACAGTCTTCTCAAGACCAAAATTCTGCCAGAGTCCCAGCGCCAGCCGCGGGAGCAGAATTCCGCTCTTCCCGCAGCGCTTATATGTCATTGTCTCGTATCTGTCCTCTGCTGCCTGATACATGTATTGTCTATCCTCCCGGCAAATCTGCCGCACTCACTCTGTGTGACTGTTTCTCCGTCCTAAACGCCCACAGCGTCTCCCAGGATCTCTCCGATCGGCCCGCTGATCACGAGATCGGCTCTGCTGTCCATCGGCGTCACGGACTTATTGATGAGAACCAGTTTGTTTCCCTGATAATAGTCGATGAGTCCTGCCGCCGGATAAACCGTAAGCGAGGTGCCTCCGATGATCAGCACATCCGCATTGGCAATATAGGACACGGCTTTCCGGAGCGTCTGCTGATCCAGGCCCTCCTCGTAAAGCACCACATCCGGTTTGATGGTCCCGCCGCAGCTGCATTTCGGAACGCCCTCGGAATCAAGGATCGCATCGATCTCATAGAACTTTCCGCAGCGCGTACAATAGTTTCTCAAAACAGAACCGTGCAGCTCCAGAACCTCTCTGCTCCCCGCCTTCTGGTGGAGTCCGTCAATATTCTGGGTCACAACGGCCTTTAATTTCCCGTCTTCCTCCAGCTTTGCTAACGCCTTGTGGGCCCGGTTCGGCTCCGCGTCCGGGAACAGCATCTTGTCCCGGTAGAACCGGTAAAATTCCTCTGTCTTTCTCACATAAAAGGTGTGGCTTAAGATCGTTTCCGGCGGATACGCGTATTTCTGGTTGTACAGTCCGTCGGTGCTTCTGAAATCCGGAATTTTACTCTCCGTGGAAACTCCGGCGCCGCCAAAAAATACAATGTTGCTGCTCTCGTTGATCCACTTTTTTAACTGCTCCCGTTCTGTCATAATCCGTTCTCCTTTCCGGCCGGAACCTGCGCGGCACGCACTGCGCCCGGTTTTACACCACCTCGTCAAGAAATACGCGGCGGTATGTCTCAATATATTCCCGGTACGGCAGATTTTTCACCTGCTCCGGCACCTGATATCCAAACAGCCATTGAGTCATTTCCGCAATATTAAATACAGCCATTTTTCCTTTCGCGATAAACCGGGACTCCTGGATCATCTCCGAGCCCGTCTTTGTCAGTTTCCAGAACCATGCTCCCTGGTTCTGTGGTACAAAAAGATCATTCACCCCAATCTCCAGAATCACCTTATCCTCCGGACAATCCTCCGAAAGACGGATTCCGCGGACAAATTCCGGGAGGCTTATGATCCGTGCCATGATTGCAGGCTTCGTGCCCGCCAGCGTCCGGTACTGATCTCCTGTATAAAGATACCGCATTTCCCGCTCGCCGAGGCCCCATTCGCTCTCCATGCCCACAAACCAGTCATCATCATAGATCAGCCGGCAGAAACCATCCTCGCTACGAAGCTCCTTCTCCATCCGCTCCAGGTAGGGAACATCGCGGACCGCAAACACGTCGTACCGCCGTTTCAGCCATGCATTCTGCCACTGGGCCAGATCCTCCGTCAGCAGGGTCTCATAAGGCACCCGCCGGATATTTTTATTATATCCCAGAACCCAGCGCGGCTGATCATAAATAAACCGGAAATCGTACGGTGTGTACAGCGATTCTCTCGCCGGCATCAGGAACGTAAACGGCTGTTTTTCCTCCTGCATGTCCCTGAGAAGCGCCAGCATGAGGCTGCGCATGTGGCCTTTATGGCGCTCATTCACCGCAGTCGCCACGCCGACAATATAGTCGCAGACAACCTCGTTATCGCGCATACAGATCCGGTACGGATTCCGGTGCAGCATGGACACGATGCGCCCCTCTTCCTCGCAGACAAGAACCCGGTTGTCTTTCATCTTTTCTGTATAATAATAGTCTGTAAAGGATTCCGAGTCTTCCGGGAACGCCTCTTTCCAGAGGGCTCTCGTCCTGCTTTTCTCCTCCTGCTCCAGATACCGTATCATTTCGGCAAACTCCCCTTTAACTTTCCTTCGGCCATATCTGGCAGATCCGGAATTTTTTCGCATATCCCATAGGATTATAGGATTCCTTCGCTTTTCTCAGCCCCGGAAGTCCCATATCGTCCTCCCGGTTCACAATCTCCGCATCCGGGAACGCGTGGATCAGGAACTGCTGATTGATCAGCTGATAAAGTCCCCGCATATCCGGATTCGCTTTTTCTATATGAATAATCGCCATCTTCTCCCGCGCGTTGTAGCTTCCGATTGAAAAGGCCTCCAGCCGGTCGTCCACATAGATTCCGCCCATTCGCACATTTAACATGGAGCAGTTCTTCAGAACTCTGTGGATTCCCTCCACCTCATAGTCCAGATGACCCTCCACCTCCTGGCCTTTTCGTTCCCGCCATTCCTGCAGGAATTTCCAGACGTCGTCGCGGTCGGAGCAGCAGAGCGGCCGATATTCATAGCGACCTTCATAGCTTTTGCAAAAATAGTTCAGATTGTTTTTCTTTTTGTGGAGAGCTTTTCCGGACAGCGTTTTTAACGCCTGGGCGCTGTAGAGATAATCCCGGGAATCGGGAAGCTCTGTAACTGTGTACCGGTTCGGCGGCAGATTCAGATACTCCACCGCAGGCTCGTCCGCCAGATAAATTTCCAACGGAAGATTCAGATTTTCATTAAAATAACGCTCCAACTCATCAAAATACCGGGGTATGTCCTCCATTCGGCACACAGGAAGCGATGCGTACTTCTTCCCGAAAATATTCAATATATACAAAACAGCCCTGTCATCCCGGACTGCATAATGGATATGATAATAATTGCCCCACAGGAAATTGTCAAGAATGACGCTGTCGCAGGTCATGTCGTGGCGCTGCTCATAATATTTGGTAAGACCTTCCACGCTTTCCGCACACAGCTTTTTAAATTCCAGATCCATGTGATTAAATTTTTCCTCCCATGTAATTTTGGGCTGCAACACAGCCTTTTTGCGCCTGTCGGTATTATACCATATTTCCTCCCGCTTTGGAAGTGCCGCGCTTTGGGTTTTGCTATTGCTATTGACCATTTCACCCCCATCCAGTATAATTTAAGAAGCGCCGGACAGCTTTTCGGAGCGCATTTTCAGTACAGACGGCCGTTTTGAGACGGCCTTTTTAATCATAAAGGAGAAACGAGATCATGAATGAAATTTTACAGAGAATCCAGAAAATCGGAATTGTTCCTGTCGTCGTTCTGGATGACGCAAAAGACGCCGCGCCATTGGCGAAAGCGCTCTGCGAGGGCGGTCTTCCATGTGCCGAGGTGACCTTCCGCACTGCCGCTGCAGAAGAATCCATCCGCATCATATCGACAGAATTTCCCGATATGCTGGTGGGAGCCGGTACGGTGCTCACGACCGAACAGGTGGACCGCGCAGTCAGTGCCGGAGCAAAATTTATTGTGAGTCCGGGACTCGATCCGAAGGTCGTAACCTACTGTATCGAAAGAAATATTCCTGTAACACCCGGCACCTGCACCCCCAGTGATCTTGCCATTGCGGCTTCACTGGGCCTTGACGTTGTAAAATTTTTCCCGGCGGAGCAGGCCGGAGGCCTCGCCATGATCAAAGCCATGGCTGCCGCATACACACAGATGATGTTCATGCCCACCGGCGGAATCAACGCGAAAAATCTGAACTCCTATCTGGCATACGACAGGATCCTTGCCTGCGGAGGAAGCTGGATGGTGAAAAAAGATCTGATCGCGGCCCGAGAATTCGACAAGATCCGTGAACTGACAAAAGAAGCCGTGCAGACGATGCTGGGCTTTGAACTGGCCCACATCGGAATCAACTGCCAGAACGCTTCAGAGGCAGAAAAAACTGCTGACGCCTTTGACGGGCTGTTTGGATTCACGAAGGAGATCCGCCCCAACTCCGTATTTGCCGGTACCGAAGTCGAAGTCATGAAATCCATGGGACGCGGCGCGAAAGGCCACATCGGAATTTCCACAAACTCCGTGATCCGCGCGAAAAACTATCTGGAAATGATGGGATACGCTTTCGATGAAGACTCCGCAAAATACAACGGAACAAAACTGAGACTGATCTATCTGAAGGATGAGATCAGCGGCTTCGCCGTACATCTCACACAGAAATAACTGATAACTAGCAGAAAAGGAGAACCCAATTATGGCAAAAAGAGTCATTACCTTTGGTGAAATCATGCTTCGCCTCGCTCCTGAGGGCTATTACCGTTTTATTCAGGCATCTTCCTTCGGCGCCACTTACGGCGGAGGTGAGGCGAACGTTGCCGTTTCCCTCGCAGGCTTTGGTCTGGATGCCGCTTTCGTTACCAAACTTCCGAAGCACGAAATCGGACAGGCAGCCGTCAATGAGTTAAGACGCTACGGTGTGGATACAAAGAGCATCGTTCGCGGCGGTGACCGGATCGGCATCTATTTCCTGGAAAAAGGCGCCTCCCAGAGGCCTTCCAAGGTCATCTACGACCGCGCCCACTCCGCCATCGCCGAAGCAGCTCCGTCCGACTTCGACTGGGATGCGATTTTTGAAGGCGCCGACTGGTTCCACTTCACCGGAATCACACCGGCTCTCGGCGATACGGTTGCCGGAATCTGCCTGGAGGCATGCAAAAAGGCGAAAGAACTCGGCATCACTGTTTCCTGCGACTTGAATTACCGAAATAAACTGTGGACAAAAGCCAAAGCCGGGGAGGTTATGGGTGAGCTCTGCAAATACGTCGACGTGTGTATCTCGAATGAGGAGGACGCGGCCGATGTGTTCGGAATTCACGCCCGAGGTACCGACGTCACCACCGGCACAGTCAACCATGAGGGCTACAAGGATGTGGCAAAGCAGCTGGCCGACCGGTTCGGCTTCTCTAAGGTTGCCATCACGCTCCGGGAATCTCTCTCCGCCAACGACAACAACTGGTCCGGTATGCTGTACGACGGAAATGACTTTTTCTTCAGCAAAAAGTACAAGATCCACATCGTTGACCGGGTGGGCGGCGGCGACAGCTTCGGCGGCGGCCTGATCTACGCCTGCTTAAACAGCTTTGATTCCCAGTCCGCAATCGAGTTTGCCGCGGCAGCTTCCTGCTTAAAACATTCCATCGAGGGC
>JALEWG010000146.1 GCA_022788065.1 Lachnospiraceae bacterium
ATCCGGAATAGAAACCTCCCGGGAGCGGAATACTAAGGGTAATTCGCTTTCAGGAGGTTTTTTATGTGGGGAATTGTTGTGGCGCTGATCTCAGGAGCGCTGATGAGTCTTCAGGGCATTTTTAATACGGAGGTGACGAAGCAGAGCAGCGTGTGGGCAGCAGCCGGGTGGGTCCAGCTGACGGCGTTTCTCACCTGTGTGGCGCTGTATTTCATGACCGGGCGCGGGGAGATTCTGGGCATGTTTTCCGTGGACAGAAAGTACATGCTGCTCGGCGGAGTCATGGGCGCGTTCATCACGTGGACTGTAATTAAAAGCATGGACGGCCTCGGTCCGGCAAAAGCGACGCTGCTGATCGTAATCACGCAGATCCTGGTGTCCTACCTGACGGAGGTATTCGGAATGTTCGGCGTGGAAAAGACAGGATTTGAGTGGAGAAAACTCGTGGGAGCGGCGCTCGCCATTGCGGGGATCGTGGTGTTTTACTGGAAGAGCGGGAAGTAAGTTGTGCCGTGAAACTTTTTAAAATGGTACTTGTTTTTAGAGGCCGATTTCGATAGAATAGAAGAAGGCAGAACAGTATCTCCTGAAATCAGTTCAGGAGGCAGAAAATGTTGAAAAAATACTGGAAGAAATATGGAACAATAACAGCGGCTGCGGCATTTTTGACCGTAGCCGGACTTGGTTATGGATTTCTGGAGGCAGGTCCGAAGGACGAAGCGGTAATCTCTGTCATATCGGATTCGGAGGAGACCGGTGAGACTGCAGAAAACAGCGTCACCGGAATTTCCGCCAAAGAGGAGGCTGAATCCTCAGGGCAGGAAAAAATACCTGAAAAATGCTTTGTACATATATGCGGAGAAGTGAACGATCCGGGAGTGTATGAGCTGACGGCGGGAAGCCGGATCTATGAGGCTGTGGAGGCGGCAGGCGGATTTACCGGAGAGGCTGCAGAGGACAGTCTGAATCTGGCGCAGAAAATATCGGATGGACAGCAGATCATAATACTCAGTCGGGAGGAGGCCGCGCGGCGGTCGGAATCACAGGAAAAGGAACCGCTTTCCGGGCAGCAGGCGGGAACGGACAAAACGCCGGGGCCCATCAATATCAATACGGCGTCCAGAGAACTTTTAATGACATTAAACGGGATCGGGGAATCCAGAGCAGATGATATTATCCGCTACCGGGAGGAAGCCGGCGGCTTTAAGCGGATCGAGGATATCATGAAGGTTCCCGGAATCAAAGACGCCGCGTTTCAGAAAATCAAGGACAGCATAACCGTATAAATGGAGGGGAAAATGGCGAGAGTTCTGGTAGTAGATGATGAAAAACTGATCGTGAAGGGAATCCGGTTCAGCCTTGAGCAGGATGGCATGGAAGTAGACTGTGCGTATGACGGAAACGAGGCAATTGAGAAGGCAAAAGAAAAAGAGTATGATGTGGTGCTTTTAGACGTCATGCTGCCGGGGCATGACGGATTTGAGGTTTGCCAGGCGATCCGGGAGTTTTCTGAGATGCCGATCATCATGCTGACCGCAAAGGGCGGGGATATGGATAAGATCCTCGGTCTCGAATACGGAGCGGACGATTACATTACGAAGCCGTTCAACATCCTTGAGGTCAAGGCGAGGATCAAGGCCATCATGCGCCGGAACTCCAGAAAATCCGGAAAAAACAACAGAAAAGACAGTAATATGGTCGTCTGTGGAGATCTTAAGCTGGACCGTGAAGGCCGTCGTGTCTTTATACAGGACAAAGAAATCAACCTGACCGCAAAAGAATTCGATCTTCTGGAGCTTCTCGTCACAAATCCGAATAAGGTTTACAGCCGTGAAGCGCTGTTAAGCTACGTCTGGGGCAACAAGGCCATGGAAAACGGCGATGTGCGGACTGTGGACGTGCATGTGAGACGATTAAGAGAAAAAATCGAACCGAGCCCCAGCGGTCCCAAATACGTCCACACCAAATGGGGCGTAGGGTACTTCTTTCGCGCATAGCAATGAGCAGTGCGAAACAAGGCAGGAAGAAAAGCCGCGTTGTGCTTGCACAAAAGCGGTGTTCTGCCTGCCTTGTTTCATAGGGCGAATGCCCGCGATCGAGATGAAGCGAAGCGGAATCGAGATTGCGCACTGCGGGGCAGAGGGGCGAATGCCCGCGATCCTGGGCTCATCGGCCCGCTTTGGTATCCTATGCGGAAAATATTTTTTCAGATACCGGGATTTGAGAAATTTCGCCGATTTTTACGAAAAATCCTGTTTTTTTGAGGGCGAAAGTATCTATACTCTTGTTTCCGTTGACGGGATACTCAAAAAAATGAAAAAAGGTAAAAAAAGTTAGAAAAGGGCGAAAAGTGGGTATTTGAAGGGAAAAATAGATGCATGGATACCGAGCCGGTATTGCCGACGTCAAAATTCATATCTGA
>JALEWG010000172.1 GCA_022788065.1 Lachnospiraceae bacterium
GTTGGCAAGACCGCCGTAAATTTCAGAGCCCGGATACACAAATCCTCTGGATTTAGCAAGTGCTACAATTTTTTCCATAGTCTTTTCCATAATCTTGTTCTCCTTCTCTTATCTTTATTGACCGTGTCCACCCATCATAGAACACGGTTTGAAACCGGACTCCCGTTTCCCGGTCAGCGGTTACCGGAGCACCAGGTTTTTTCTTAATACCGTTTGATCCAACATTATTTGAATACGATGTAGGACAATCCCTCGTCGGGCGTCCGCACCAGATTGTCGCCCTCCACAGTTACCCCGGCGGAAATATACTGGATCTTTCCGTCTGTCTGGATCAGGGCCGGCCCCTCCACTGCGGCAACATTTAACTTGCTCTGTTTCATGACCTCGTCAGAGGCCGTCTGTTTTTCCTTCCCTGACACCTTTGTGAAGGATGCGCCTGCGATATACCCTTTCGTCACGCCGTCGGATACAGTCGTGATGTCCAGTTTTTTTATCCGGACCGGGCTTTCCTCATCCGGATACTGCTCGGAGAATTCCAGATAGGAGCCGGCGTCCTTAAAATCGATCAGAAGCTTCGCCGTCCCGTTCTCCATGGTGCATTCTCTGAGAGTCGCAGCCGGCTCCGCCGCAGATCCGTCCGGAATATTGAAGGAAGCGAGGACTTCCTCCGCGTACGCTTTTAATTCGTCCGCGCTGTAATAATCGTTTTCATATGTTTCCACCGTGGCGCTGGTCACTGTGCCCTCGCCGGTAATGTAAAGGCTCGTTTCAGCCGGGGCGAACGCGGCAGTCGCGCTCTGGCCGGAGCAGCCGGAAAGGATGACGGCGGCGGTGGTGAATATCAATAGTTTTTTATGTTGCATTTTGTTGTCTCCTGTGGGATTGTGAGGGGCGCGCGGGCTCGAGAGGGGACTCGAGGCTCGATTCGCTTCGCTCATCATCGCCTGGGATGGTGAGGAACTGGGAGGCGCGAACCCGCCGTGCAAGCTCGATTCCGCTTCGCTCCATCTCGCTTTCGGGCTTCGCCCTATGGAAAAAGCAGAGCGAGGTTTTTCTTTTGTGCGAGCACAACGAAAAACTTCGCTCTGCTTTTTCCGCACGGCTCATGCTTACGTAACATTATCCACAACTTCCTTTAAAATGTCAAGGGAATGGAAGGTTTTATCTGTAAATCTTCGTTTATTGTCTTCTACGGAGCGGGTGAACTCGTACAATATTTCGTCTGTCACGTTGAATGTGTACAGTTTTTCTATGGATGAGCTTATCACATACTGCCAGGTATAGAGTGTGGATTCGTTCACTGACCCTCGCGGGGTCTCTGTGTATTCTCCGTTTATGGCCATGAGTTTCAGCTCGAAGACGGGTTTTACCAGGCGGTTGGGGATGGTTTCTTTTAAGAGGGCGCGAAGTGACTGGTAGAGGAGTTTTAGCGGCTCTGTGGCCTCCAGGTTCTCTCTCCCGTAGTAGTCGGCGAATTCCAGAAAGTAGGAGCCGTAACAGGCGGCTTCCATGTTGAGTGCGATCTCCCGGAAGTAGTTGACGACTTCGCATCCGGCCAGTGTGTATGCCTCGCGGCCCTCGTAGAGGGCGAATTTCCCGAACACAAACGGGGAGGAGCAGGCCATCAGGACGTTTCCGGGGCGTCTGGCGCCGCGTGCGAACGCGGTGATTTTTCCACGCTCACAAGTCAGTATCACCAGACGTCTGTCATATTCGCCCGCCGGAGCGGCTTTTAAGACCATCCCGGTCACGATTACCTGCTCTCTCATTGTTATCCTTCCATCCGTCTCTAAATATCTTTTGGATTGTACCCGTAATTCTTCATATACAGCTCACTGTCACGCCATTCCTTGCGGACCTTGACCCAGATCTTCAGATTCACCTTCGCGTCCATCAGGTTCTCGATCTCGATTCTGGCGGCCGTTCCGATCTTCTTTAACATGGCCCCGCCTTTTCCGATGATGATTCCCTTGTGGGATTCCCGCTCGCAGATGATCGTGGCCTCGATATCAAAGATGCCGTTGTCGCGCTCCGTCATTTTCTCGATCGTCACGGCGATCCCGTGGGGAATCTCATCGGACATCATGCGGAGCGCCTTCTCACGGATGAGCTCCGCAGCGATCTGGCGCATAGGCTGGTCGGTCACGGTGTCCTCATCGTAATACTGAGGCCCCTCCGGCAGATACTGGAACAGCGTGTGGATCAGCGTGTCCGTATTGTTTTTCTTAAGCGCCGACACCGGTATGATCTCTTTAAACCGGTATACGTCCTTGTAGGCGTCGATGGTCTTTATAATATCCTCTTTTTTTACCGTATCGATCTTGTTGATGACCAGGATGACCGGCGTTTTTACCTTGGAAAGCACCTTTAAAATATGCTGCTCGCCGGCGCCGATGTAGGTTCCCGGCTCCACCAGCCAGAGGATCACGTCCACCTCTTTTAACGTGTGTTCCGCGACACTGACCATATATTCCCCCAGTTTGTTTTTCGCCTTGTGGATTCCCGGTGTGTCCAGAAAAATGATCTGACCTCTCTCGTCGGTGTAGACTGTCTGGATCCGGTTTCTCGTGGTCTGAGGCTTTTCCGAGGTGATCGCGATCTTCTGGCCGATCAGATGATTCATCAGTGTGGATTTTCCCACGTTCGGCCGGCCGATCAGCGTCACAAAGCCGGACCTGTACTTTTTCTCTTTACTCATGTTCCCTCCACTTACTGTTCTCCGTCTGCGGCCACTCCGTTGAACAGCGGCCGGATCTCGCCGAACATGCCGGCGTCTGAACGGATCCGGTCCTCATTTCCGATGACGCAGACAGCGCCTGTCTTAAGGATCTCCCGGACGATTCCGGCCAGTGCCTGAATATCCTCACATGTGGCGTTAAGAATTTCTTCCCGCTCTCTCTTTAACATTTCATCGGTCACACCGGAATACCAGCCGGAGAGACCTCTCGCTCCCTTTAAGGATGGCGTTAACGGCGTATCGATATCGCTGATGGTTCCGATCACGTATTTGGTCATATCTCTCTCATCCGCGTCGAAGTGTTCCAGATACTCCGGAATGCCCATATAGATATCGTCGGTCTCCTTCACATTCGGATCCCGGTAAGATACAAAGTATCCCTCTCCGGACCGGTTGATGCCGCTCATGCAGCCGTACGCGCCGCCTTTGACGCGGACATTGATCCAGAGATAATCGTAGCTCAGCATGACCTTCAGGATTCTCAGCACGCCGGTATAGGTATATCCGCTTCCCGCAAAGGTGCCGCAGCGCGCCACGTAATTGACCTTTGAGGAGGAAGTCAGTCCCTCGTTCCGCTTTGTCTTCGGTGCCTCAAACGGATACACGGTTCCGTCCCCGGCCGGGAGCGCATCCTTTAACTTTCTCATGGCAGCCGGAAGATAGGAAAAGCCCTCCGCATCGGCCGTGTAGCTGACAGTCATGTTCTCTGCCGTGAGCAGTGTGCGGATCACGCGCTTTAAGCCCTCTGTGATCTCCGTTTTTCTGCTGTCAAAATCCTTTACCCAGGCTTCCACACACTGGAAATACCCGAGTCCGCCGGTCATATCGTTAAAATAAGACGTGTCTGAGAAGTAGGATGTCGCCCTCGCCACGGCCGTCGTATGGCCGGAGCTCAAAAGCTTCATCTGCCCCTTGGATCTCACCTCATTCAAAATCTCGCGCAGCCGTTTTTCATCGTCCAGGATGGACTTTGTGAAAATTTCCGCCAGGATCTCAAATCCGAAATCCAGTTTGTCATAGAGCACCCGGGCGCTCGCCGCGAAGACTCCCGTAAAGCCGCCCTTTGCGATGTTCGGATAGGAGGTCACAGAGAAGCTGACGCCGCCGCTGTTTAACAGGATCTCATTGCTCAGATCCCGGTAGCTGTGAAGCTCCGTATCCACATAGCCGAGAACCGACTTTAAGAATCCTACGTACGGCAGATCCTCCACCGGCACCCGGTTGACATTAAAGAGCACCCGGAGATATCCGATACCGGCTGTAAACATCTCATGTCGGATCACCGTCACCTGATCCACCTTCGTCTCCTCAAAGATCAGCTTTGCCGGTTCTCTTCCGATATCCTCTCTCGTGAGCATCGGGATCTTCAACAGATCCTCCTTCGGCGACGGCGTATCCTGATATTCCTTAAGTTCCGCAGTCTGGCGGATCAGTTCGCCGATTTCCTCCGCGGTGAGGCTCTCTTTATATGCTTTCAGTTTCTTCCTTGTTTCTTCTTCCATCTCGGCCGTCAGGTTCCGTTTCGGCACGCCGATCACCACGGCCTCATAGGGATTGTCAAGAAGATATTTCCGGATCAGACCTTCGAAATATCCCTCCTCCACGCCGGCCTTCAGCGCCGCGAACGTGTCCTCGAATTCCAGATGCATCATGGGATCACCGCCGTAAAGCCAGCTGTCCAGACACTGCAGTCCGTACATAAGGCCCTTGGGAGCGGATCCGAAATCTGCCTCCCGGTACTGGAATTCATTGTAATTGATGCCGGCCATCAGGCTTCTCCTGTCAAGTCCCTCATATGCCAGCTTGCGAAGCGTCCCCTTGACGACCGCCAGAAACTCGCCTTTCTGCTCTTTGTCCGCGTTCTTCGCGATGACGGAAAAATACGGCTGTAAAATTCCGCTCTCATATCCGCCCATGATATCGTCGCCGATCCCGGCGTCCAAAAGCGCCTGCTTTAAAGGTGCGCCCGGCGCATCTAAAAGCACATACTCCAGGATCTGGAACGCGATATACTCTCTGGGAGAAAGCTCATTTCCCGCAGATGTGTTGACCGAGAGATACGCCGCGTGGTCCAGATCGTCGTTCGCGGAAACAGGATAGTAAAACTCCTTCTCCACCGGCTCCTTAAACGCCTTCTGGATCTCAATGACGGAATCCACGTCCGCGCGCTCGTATTTGCAGAGATACTCCCGGTCCAGCCATTCCAGTTTTTCCGCCATGTCCATATCCCCGTAGAGATAGATATAGCTGTTGGACGGGTGGTAGTATTTTCTGTAAAATGCCAGATAATCCTCATAGGTCAGATTCACGATCTCCTCCGGGTCGCCGCCTGACTCAAAGCCATAGCAGGTATCCGGGAACATGGCTGCCCGGATCACCCGGTCCAGAACACTTTCCGGGGAGGAAAACTCTCCCTTCATCTCATTATAGACGACGCCGTTATAGACAATCTCTCCATCCGGCTCCTCCAGCTCGTAATGCCAGCCCTCCTGCATGAAGATCTTCTTTTCTTTTCCGATATTCGGATTGAAAACCGCATCCATATACACGTCCATCAGGTTCTGGAAATCCTTCTCGTTGCAGCTGGCGACAGGATACACAGTCTTATCCGGATAGGTCATGGCATTCAAAAACGTGTTCAGGGAGCCCTTTACCAGCTCCACAAACGGGTCCTTCACCGGAAACTTATCCGATCCGCAGAGGACCGTGTGCTCAATAATATGCGGAACACCGGTACTGTCCTTCGGCGGGGTCCGGAATCCGATGCAGAACACCTTATTCTCATCGTCATTGCTCATAAGGAACGCTCTGGCTCCGGTCTTTCTGTGTTCCATGATATATCCCACCGAGTTCAGTTCCCGGATCTCTTTTCTCTCAACGGTCTGCCAGGCGGCAAGCGCCTCAAGCTTCTCATTCTGATCTGTCATTCCAACTGCCCTTTCTGTCCCAACGGACCTTACATATTTCCTACAAATTTATCTTTTAATATCGCAAAGCACTCCCGGACGCAGAAATGCAGAAAAAGCACCGGGTCAGACTTCGCGGCGATCCCGCTGATGTTCTGGATCCCGATTTTCTTTGCGATTCCCTTTGCGCGGAGCACATGGAAATTGCTGGTGATGATACCGACCCGGATGGTGACCTCCTCATCGGGCGGAACCAGATATCCGGACTGGGCCATGAGGTTTTTGATCCAGTCTCTGCGTTTTATCTCCCTCTCATTGATCAGGAGCTTGCTGTACACCAGATTTTCGTAGGTGCTCTCAGACTGTTCCTCCTTCATCATCTGATAGTCCGGTATGCCGCGCTTTCTTAAATAGTCATACATGGCCTGGGCCTCCGAGATCTCCTCCCCCGGTCCCTGTCCTCCGGACAGAATAAATACCGTGTTCGGATGGACCTGTGCATACTCATACGCTTTGTCCAATCGGTATTCCAACGTTTTGCTGATCGTTCTTCCGCGGACCTGTGCCCCGAGAACGATCACATAATCTGCACTCTGTTTTTTTAAGGAGAAGAAATTGAGCCCCATGGCCGCCTCCACCGCCACAAAGACCACAAAAAGAGCGGCGACAACGGTGATCACGGATACCTCCAGGCGGACAGAAACCTTCTCCCGGAACCGGGGGAAAAACCACGTCACAGCGCCCATGACGGCGAGGCAGAAGGACAGGATCAGCCAGATCGCGGAAAATGACGTCTCGATTCCGGAATATATGGCTATGATTCCGTAATAGATCAGACAGCAGACGCTTAAAATTCCAAACACAAATGCCATATTCCTGCCCCTCCTTTCCCGCAGGCGACCGCCCCGGTCGCTTCTATGATTCTTCTTTCTTCCTCAAAATATCAAACGGATCTGCTTTTTCTCCGAGATCCACATAAAGGATCTGTTTCGGATGGGGCGCGCTCTCCTGGCTTACGCCTTCCTCCGTATAGATTCCGCGAACCTCTGTCATGACATTTCTGCCATCCGGCTTCATGATCTCGATGGTCTCCCCCACGGAGAACTTGTTTTTCTGCTCGATCTTCGCAAACCCACGGCCGTCATTTTCCTCGACGGTTCCCAGATATACGTAATTCTTCACATAGGTGTTGTTGTCATAGATCTGCGTATTGCTGTCCGGCTTCCCGAAATAAAAGCCCGTGGTGAACTCACGGTACGTGCATTTTCCGATCTCTTCCTTATACCATTCCATGTTGGCATAATATTTCTGCGGATCTTCCAGATAATCGTCGATGGCTTTCCGGTAGGTTCTCGCCACCGTGGCCACATAGAGAGCCGTCTTCATACGCCCCTCAATCTTGAAGCTGTCGATTCCGGCCTCGATCATCTCCGGAATGTGTTCGATCATGCAGAGGTCCTTGGAATTAAATATGAAGGTCCCTCTCTCATTCTCGTAAACCGGCAGATATTCGCCCGGTCTCGTCTCCTCCACAACGGAATATTTCCAGCGGCACGGATGAGTGCATGCCCCCTGATTGGCGTCGCGGCCTGTAAAATAATTGCTTAACAGGCAGCGGCCGGAGTAGGAAATACACATGGCTCCGTGGATAAAGCTCTCGATTTCCATATCTTCCGGAACATGCTCCCGGATCTCGCGGATCTCCTTTAAGGATAACTCTCTCGCGGAAACCACGCGCTTTGCGCCCTGCTCGTACCAGAACTGATAGGTTCCGTAGTTTGTATTGTTTGCCTGAGTGCTGATATGCAGCTCCATATCCGGAAGCACACGCTTTGCAATGGCAAACACACCCGGATCGGAAATAATGAGCGCATCCGGGCGGATATCCCGAAGCTCCTCAAAATACCGTTCCACACCCGGCAGATCATCATTATGCGCCAGGATATTGGCCGTGATATAGACTTTCACTCCCCGTTCATGGGCGAAGGCGATTCCTTCCCTTATCTCGTCATTTGTAAAGTTTTTCGCTTTCGCACGGAGTCCGAACGCCTCCCCGCCAAGATAAACGGCGTCAGCGCCGAAGATCACCGCGGTCTTTAAGACGTCAAGACTTCCCGCTGGAATTAAAAGCTCTGTTTTTCTCATTCTTTTTTC
Source organism: Lachnospiraceae bacterium (assembly GCA_022788065.1). Classification (GTDB taxonomy): domain Bacteria; phylum Bacillota; class Clostridia; order Lachnospirales; family Lachnospiraceae; genus SUG393. The sequence continues at coordinate 7,798 of JALEWG010000172.1, forward strand.
CTTTCTTTCCGGACACTGACCGCCACGCCATCCCCGATCGGGAGGATCGCGGTCTCCAGCTCCTCTCTGTGCTTTAACGTATAAAGGTATTCCCGCATTCTCACATGGATGGTCCGGTCACGCCGTTCCACGGCATACCGGGATTCCACGATGGTGCCGTCCTGCAGTACATTATCCGACATCAGCACGCCGCCGGGCGCCAGAAGTCTTATGATGTCCGGAAGCCAGTTGATGTACTGCCCCTTGGCCGCATCCATAAAAATAAAATCAAAGGAGCCGGAAAGTCCCGCCAGAATCTCTCCGGCGTCACCCTCCAGCAGCGTAATGGACTTCTCTGCACCGGCTTTTTTAAAGTTTGCCTTCGCGATAGGAATCCTTTTCTCAAATTTTTCGATTGTCGTAATGTGGGCATGCTCCGGCATGACACGGGTCATTAAAAGCGCCGAGTAGCCGACAGCCGTCCCCACCTCCAGGATCCGCTCCGGTTTTTTCATGGCCACAAGAGTTTTTAAAAGGGCAGCCGTTTCCCTGCGGATAATGGGCACATAGGATGCGGCTGCCTCTCTGGCAATTTCATCACAGATCTCACCGTCTCCGGAATCCAGAGAATTGATGTAGGCCGTAATTCTCTCATCAGTAATCATGGTTTATTTTCTTCTTCCTCTGATTCTTCTCCAAGACGTTTGATTATTTCTTTTGAGCTCAATGAGGTATTCAGACGGAATGTTCCTTTTTTCACTTTGTAATCGTAGCAGCGCGCCTGTATGGAGAACGCCGTGTGATCGCGGATCAGTCCGATATCTTCCAGAATCTTCCCTACTTCCTCCACGGACTCCTTTCCATCTAATGTCAGCGCTTTCTCCGTTCCGGGAGCCTTCTCCATTCCGGGCGAGTAGAAAATGCTGTGACCGAACTCATAGCCTTTTCTCGCGCCCATTAAAAGCAGTACCACCACCAGCACGTAAAAGACCAGACGGCCCGAGATGCTGATGACAGTCATGCTGATTTTATTGATCTCTCTCGTTATCCTGCTCATATCTGTTTCCCTCAGGCCGCGCCGGAATATGGCGGCGCAGGCACTATACTTCCATGATGATCGGGAGGATCATCGGGTTTCTCTTGATCCGCTTCCAGAGGAAATCGCTCAGGCTGTCGCGGATAATATTCTTGATTTTTCCCCAGTCGGATACGTGGCGGTCCAGACAGTCAGCAACAGCCTGGTCCACGATCGCCTGCGCCTCTTCCATCAGATCCTCCGATTCTCTCACATATACAAAGCCGCGGGATACGATATCCGGACCGGAAAGCAGCTGGTTGGAGTATTTCTCCAGTGTCAGAACGACAATGATGATGCCGTTCTGCGCCAGGTTCTGGCGGTCGCGCAGTACGATATTGCCGACGTCGCCCACGCCGAGTCCGTCAACCAGCACGCCGCCGGACTGAACGTGATCCACCACCTCAGCTCCGCTCTCGCCGATCTCCAGCACATCACCGGTGTGAAGCATCATGATCTTATCCTTCGGGATTCCCAGAGATTCCGCTAACTCCTTCTGCGCCATGCGGTGCCGGAACTCGCCGTGGATCGGGATCGCGTAATGCGGGCGCACCAGAGAATAGATCAGCTTGATCTCCTCCTGGCAGGCGTGGCCGGATACATGGGTATCCTGGGAAATGACCTTGGCGCCTTTCATGGACAGCTCGTTGATGACTCTCGATACAGCCTTTTCATTGCCGGGGATCGGAGTAGAGCTCAGAACGACCACATCTCTCGGGGTAATGGATACTTTTCTGTGCATGGAGGAGGCCATTCTTGATAACGCCGCCATGGACTCGCCCTGGCTTCCTGTCGTGATCAGGACCGTGTCCTCCTCCTTATAATTCTTCAGCTGTTCGATATCGATCAGCGTTCCCTCCGGAATGCTGATATAACCTAATTCCTGCGCCGTTCCGATCACATTGACCATGCTGCGGCCCTCGATGACCACTTTGCGTCCGTATTTGCACGCGGAGTTGATGACCTGCTGCACACGGTCCACATTGGAAGCGAACGTCGCCACGATGATCCTGTTCTGTCTGTGCTCCGCGAAAATCGCGTCGAAGGTCTTTCCTACCGTCTTCTCGGACATGGTGAAGCCCTGGCGGATCGCGTTGGTGGAGTCGCACATCAGAGCCAGAACGCCCTTCTTGCCGAGCTCTGCCAGTCTCTGCAGGTCTGTCACATCGCCGAACACCGGTGTGTAGTCGATTTTAAAGTCTCCGGTATTTAAAATAATACCGGCAGGCGTGAAGACAGCCAGAGCGGCCGCATCCTCGATGCTGTGGTTCATCTTGATGAATTCCACGCGGAAGCACCCCAGATTGATGGACTGTCCGTGCTTGACCACCTTGCGCTTCACATTTTTTAACATGTTGTTTTCTTTTAATTTATGATCGATCAGTCCGATCGTAAGCTTCGTGCCGTACACAGGCGCATTGACCATCTTAAGCACGTAGGGAAGCGCGCCGATATGGTCCTCATGGCCGTGGGTGATAACAAAGCCCTTGACCTTGTCGATATTGTTTACCAGATATGTCACGTCCGGAATCACAAGGTCGATTCCAAGCATATCATCGCTCGGGAAAGCCAGGCCGCAGTCCATCACAATAATACTGTCATCGTATTCAATGGCAGTCATGTTCATTCCGATCTGCTCCAGTCCTCCCAGCGGGATAATTTTGACTTTGCGGTCGCTTTCATTTATCACGTTCTTCAAATTTCAAACCTCCGTTACTGTTTTACGTTCCTACTTTTTCTCGATATCCACGTCGTCTAAGAGCTCCTCAAAAATCTTCATGAGGCCTTCCAGTTCCTCTTCCTCTTCCACGAATTCATAGAGCGCTTCCGCATCGCCCTCTTCCGACATATCACGAAGGATATAGCAGTCGCTCTCCTCTTCATCCTCGTCCGCATCGGTTACGAGCAGGTAGTTCTTTCCGTTTAACTTTGTCTCCTCCAACACGTAAAACTCAATGGTCTGAGCGTCATCCACCAGTGTGATCTTCTTTTCTTCCATAGTCTTCTCCTATCCGATTTCCGTTCCGTCCTTCTTCAGGCTGTCCAGATATCCCTGCAGGATCAGACAGGCAGCCACCTTGTCGATCACGGCTTTCCTGTTCTCCCTGCGGACTCCGGATTCCATCAGGACCTGTTCTGCAGCAACTGTCGTGAGGCGTTCATCCCAGAGTATCACCGGAAGACCGGTACGGCGTTCCAGCATCTCTTTAAATTCCTTTGTCTTTTCTGCCCGCTCTCCCTCCGTGTTATTCATGTTTTTCGGGAAACCGAGCACGATCTCTGTCACTCCGTATTCTCCGATGAGCGTTTCGATCCGGGCACATGTCTTTCTCAATTTGTTTTCTTCCTTCCGCTCAATGGTTTCCACTCCCTGCGCGGTCAGAAGCAGTTCGTCGCTTACGGCGACTCCGACAGTTCTGGAGCCAAAATCAAGTCCGAGTATTCTCATATTATTTTCCCCTTTGGCGGATTTTATAATCTGGAATTTTTTACATCACAAAACCAGCTGGTCATTTTCCCCAACTGTCTGCCCCTTTTCCTTCTGAAATTCCCCCATACAATGCTATTTCAGCCTGGTCTCAATATAGTTTTCCATCAGCTCTTCCAGAATTTCGTCACGTTCCACCTTCATAATCCGGCTTCTGGCGCTTTTATGGCTTGTAATATACGTCGGATCACCCGACATGATATAACCGACGATCTGGTTGATCGGGTTATATCCTTTTTCATTCAGGGCCTCATAAACTTCCCGAAGGACCTGGCTTACTTCCAGTTTTTTCTCGTCCTGTACCGCTTTGAAATATTGTGTATTACTGATATCGCCCATAATGTCCTCACGTCCTTTAGTTGCTGTTTTCTATTTTACCCCAATTTCCTGTTTTCTGCAAGATAAATGATCTCATCTG
>JALEWG010000181.1 GCA_022788065.1 Lachnospiraceae bacterium
AGATGGATGTAAAATAGATGAACGGATTAAAGTTTATCAGAACACAATGTAATATTTCATGCAGCGAATTGGCAATGGCACTTGGTGTTTCGCGGCAAATGGTCAGCGCATGGGAAAATGATAAGAAAGAATTATCGAAAAGCGAGAAGGGCATCGAGATTCAGCGGATATGACACTCGAGGAAGCTGCTGAGTTTTCCAGGAATGCAATAAAAGATGATTCTCCGGTCAACGCGGAAAAGGTATCCTTTTCATTATTGCCTTTTTGAATCTCGCTTCTGCTTTCCATTCACTTTTTCAATTTCTCTTCAATTTTCTCCTATGATATACTCGAAAAGAAAGGATGGTTTTACACATGAAATATTACATAGGTATTGACATCGGTTCCACCTGCGCCAAAACCATCGTTATGGATGAAAACAAACGGATCCTGCACCGGATCCTGCAGCCCACCGGCTGGAGCAGTGTCGACACTGCCGAGGCGATCCGTGAACATCTGGATACTTTAGGCACTCCGTGTTCCGAAGCTTTCGTTGTAGCTACCGGTTACGGCCGTATTTCCGTTCCCTATGCCGATAAATGTGTGACGGAGATTACCTGCCACGGAAAAGGCGCCAGCCATATTTATAATGAAAACGATCTGGTCATCATCGACATCGGAGGGCAGGATACTAAGATCATCAAGGTCGAAGACGGCATGATCAGTGATTTTATTATGAACGATAAGTGCTCTGCCGGAACCGGCCGTTTTCTGGAAATCATGGCCAACACCCTGTCCCTGCGCCCGGAAGAACTGTGCGAGCTGGCATCTCATGGCGGAAATACATCCATCAGCTCCATGTGCACCGTGTTCGCCGAGTCAGAAGTCATCAGCCTCATCGGCCGAGGTGAACCGCGTGAGAACATCGCGTACGCAGTCGTGGATTCTATCGTAAAAAAGGTCGTTTCCCAGGCCAGCCGTCTCCAGATCAGTCGTTCCAAGGTCTGCCTGACCGGCGGTCTCTGCGACTTCCCGTATCTGCGCGAATCCCTGTCCCAGGCTCTCGGTGCCGATGTCGTCACCGCAAAGGACGGACGTTACGCCGGTGCCATCGGTGCGGCTCTGAGCGCATTTTCTCTGAAATAACAGGACTTAAGGAGTCTCATCTTGATCTATTTAAATAATATTGAAACCACCATGCCAAAGCCTGAACCGGTGATCCGCGAGGTAAGTATGGCCATGACCCATATGGGAAATGCCTCCCGAGGCACCCACGACAGCGCCCTGCAGGCGTCCATGACCGTCTACGAAACCCGGCGGAAGCTGGCACGGTTCTTTGGCTGTTCCCGTCCGGATCATGTGGTCTTCACCTCCGGCGGCACGGAAGCTTTGAATATTTCAGTCAAAGGTTCCATCTTACCGGGTAGCCATGTGATCACCACCTCTGAGAGTGCATGTACCATTATGGACTCCATGGATCCGACTGTATCTTATGATCTCATCTCTGCTGACATCAATTGGAAAACACTCCCCGACATCCTTGAAAAGCAGATTCGTCCGGAAACGTGCGCAGTTATATGTTCCCATGCCTGCCCGCACACCGGGAATCTTTATGACCTGAAACAGCTTGGAAGTTTTTGTCGGCTGCACCAGCTGCTTTTTATCGTCGATGCAAGTCAGACGGCAGGCATCTTTCCTATTGATATGGAAGAAAACAACATCGACATTCTCTGTTTTTCCGGCCATAAATACCTTTTTGGCCCTCAGGGAACCGGTGGACTCTGTATCCGCCCCGGTATTGAGATCCGCCCATTCAAATCCGGCGGCTCCGGTGTGCAGTCCTACAGTCAGACACAACCGGCGGAGTATCCGGCGCGGCTGGAAGCCGGGACATTGAACAGCCATGGCATTGCCGGGCTTTCTGCGGCGCTTGATCTGATCTCCGAAATGGGCATCGACCGCATCCGCCAGCGCGAACTGAACCTTATGTACCGCTTCTATCAAAAAATTACAACCTCTGACCGGATCACCATTCACGGAAGCTTCTGCTCCACTCCGCGGATTCCGGCCGTAATACTCAATCTAATAAACATGGAGCCGTCCGTTCTCATCGACCGGCTCCGCCAATCCGGCATCGTCGCCGGACTCATGACACCGTCTGCGTCCGGACCGTCTGCCGTAGTATTCAGTTTTTCCCCTTTCAACACGGAAGAGGAAGCCGATATCGCAGCCGATACATTGCTGGCTATCGCAAGCCAGGACAAATAAAATATCTCAAATGGAGGAAATGAAAATGGCAGATTATGTAAAGATGTGGGAAGAACTTGGTATGGATCTGGAAAACCATGACAATCTCTGTCAGGTGCTGCCGACAGCTGTCGGTGATGTATTCCTGACTCAGGAGAACCGACCGGCCGCTATGGATTTCTGGGATCTGGTAATTTCCGAAGTTCACGGCATCCGTCCGGCAGAACTGATCGAAGAACAGAAAAAAGGCCGCAAAGTATTTGGCACCTTCTGTGTTTATGTTCCGGATGAAGTGGTCATCGCTGCAAACGGCATCGTAACTGGTC
>JALEWG010000201.1 GCA_022788065.1 Lachnospiraceae bacterium
CGGGAACGCCGCATCCGGTTCCGATCAGCATCGGGATAAAGGATTTTCCGGAAAGACCGAATTTACGGAAAATACGGTCCATGATAAACGCAATTCTCGCCATGTAGCCGCACGCCTCCAGGAATGCGAGGAACGCGAACAACACCAGCATTTGAGGCACAAAGCCGAGCACGGCGCCGACGCCGCTTACGATACCGTCAACCAGAAGACCGGTCAGCCATTCCGCGCATCCAATGGATTCCAGGAATCCCTGGGCCCCCGGAATGATCCACTCGCCGAACAGCGTGTCGTTGGTCCAGTCGGTCAGGAACGCTCCCACCGTAGTCACCGATACGTAATACACAACATACATGATTACCGCAAAGATCGGAAGTGCCAGGAACCGGTTGGTGACGATCCGGTCGATCTTATCCGACACAGACATCTGCTGCTTCACACGTTTCTTATAGCAATCCTCGATGATCGTTCCGATATAACGATAACGCTCACCGGTGATGATGCTCTCCGAGTCATCATCCATCTCCTTCTCGCAGGAGACGATATCCTCCTCTATGTGGGACAGGAGTGCCTGGTCAAGCTTCAGGCGTTCCTGCACTTTTGCGTCCCTCTCAAACAGCTTGATCGCATACCAGCGCTCCATGCTGGACTCCACATGTCCGGCGATCGCCTCTTCAATGTGCGCGATCGCATGTTCCACGCTTCCCTCAAAAGAATGGGGCGGAATGGTCTTTTTCCCGCTTCTCGCCAAAGCGACTGCGCGCTCAGCCAACTGATCGATACCTTCTCCTTTTAAAGCGGAGATTTCAACGACCTTGCAGCCGGTGTCTTTCGAAAGGCGCTCAACATTCAGTTCTTCGCCGTTCTTTCTGACCAGATCCATCATATTAACAGCGATGATCACCGGGATCCCTAGCTCAGTGAGCTGTGTGGTCAGATACAGATTCCGCTCCAGATTCGTTCCATCGATGATATTAATGATCGCGTCCGGACGCTCACCGACGAGAAAGTTTCTGGATACCACTTCCTCCAGTGTATATGGAGACAAAGAATAGATGCCGGGAAGGTCCACGAGGATCGCTTCGTTATCCTTATCGGTGTGGCCTTTCAGTCTTCCCTCTTTTTTCTCGACCGTGACTCCCGGCCAGTTTCCCACGAACTGGTTGGAACCTGTCAGTGCATTAAATAATGTGGTTTTTCCGCTGTTCGGATTGCCGGCCAATGCAATTTTCACTCTCATAATCGTTTCCCTTTTCTAAAGTTTAATTAGCATAATATTTATTAGTTTTTTCTAACTTCGTGGTAAAAAAATACCTTCGGTTCCGCTATTCCACTTCGATCATCTCCGCGTCTGATTTTCTAAGTGACAGCTCATACCTGCGGACCGTGACCTCAATGGGGTCTCCGAGTGGCGCTACCTTGCGGACATAAATCTCCGTCCCCTTTGTGATTCCCATATCCATGATCCGGCGTTTCACTGCTCCCTCTCCGTGGATTTTCAGCACTTTCGCGGTATTGCCGCATTTTACATCCTTCAGTGTAGCCATACTCATTCCTCCTATACCATGATTTTATCTGCCAGTTCCCTGTCGATTGCCACCCGTGATTCCTTCACATTGACGATCAGATTTCCGTTTATCACAGATATGACGGTGACATATCCGCCCACAACAAAACCCAGGCTCTCCAGGAACCGCCTGGTCTCCTCCCTGCCTCCAATTTTTCTGATCTGATTCATTTTACCGGTCTCGGCCATTGATAAAGGCATCATAATTCACCCGCTTTCTTACCTGAAAACAATGATCATGAAACTAACTTGATTACATGGGTTAGTATATACTTACTAAAGTTTCGTGTCAATAACATTGTTGATGATTATTTCTCAATAAGGTATCTGTTTTTCAAACTTGTATTTCTCAGAATTGAATGTTATAATGAATCAATAACTGTCAGACGGACAAAATCGCAATGATAATTGGGAGGTACTTATGCACGGCAATGAATCTGCTGAAGATTATCTGGAGACTATTCTGATTTTGAGCAAACGGCTGCCTGTCGTCCGTTCCATCGATATTGCTGTGGAGATGAACTATTCAAAGCCCAGTATCAGTGTTGCAATGAAAAACCTGAGAGAAAAAGGATTTATCGAAGTAAGCTCTGCTGGTTTTATAACACTTACCGAATCCGGACTCCGAATCGCAGCAAAGATCTATGAACGACATACAGTTCTCTCAAACTGGCTGATTTCCCTTGGAATACCGGAAGAAACCGCTATCAAAGATGCATGTAAAATGGAACATCAGATGAGTGAGGAAAGCTTTAACGCAATGAAACAATTCATTGAGCTTCATCAGGGACAGCAATAAAAAGGAAACCGCCGCCTTACGATCAAAGATCATGAGGCGGCGGTATCTATATGTTTTGCGGCCGTCAGATAACCGCAATACAACCAAATACCTGAAAACACGCGTCTTTTACGCCAGAACGCCCCCGAGCGCTCTGCACGCCTCCAGCGCCTCCTCCCCGGGCGCGTCCTGGCAGATGACACTGTCTGCCGCAAAAACGGCTCCATCTGCTCTGCATCTGTCTTCCCATGATTCCATCCATTCTCCGGTTCCCCAGCCGTAGGAGCCGAACAGAGCGATCTTCTTTCCGGAAAGCAGCGGTTCGCACTCGGTAAACATCGGGTCAAATTCCCCTTCTTCCAGGACTTCCGCTCCCATAGCAGGGCACCCGAAAGCGATCGCATCAAAATTTCCCACCTGATCCGGGCCAAACTCCGA
>JALEWG010000209.1 GCA_022788065.1 Lachnospiraceae bacterium
TAGCACTCCGGAAGATCCTTCTCAAGCTGGGAGATCGGCTGCGGTGTACGAACACCTGCAACTACGTCCTCGCCCTGTGCGTTGATCAGGTACTCACCGAAGATACCCTTTTCACCTGTGGACGGGTTACGTGTGAACGCAACACCTGTACCGGAGGTCTCACCCTTGTTACCGAATACCATGGTCTGTACGTTAACTGCGGTACCCCAGTCGCCCGGAATATCGTTCATACGACGGTATACGATAGCACGCGGATTGTCCCAGGAACGGAATACAGCCTTCACTGCACCCATTAACTGTTCCTTCGGATCCTGCGGGAACTCTTCGCCGTTCATAGCCTCTTTATAAACTGCTTTGAACTTCTCAGCTAATTCCTTTAAGTCATCAGCTGTAAGCTCTGTGTCGTAATGTACGCCCTTAGCCTCTTTCATCTCATCGATGATCTTCTCAAAGTAAGACTTCGGAACTTCCATAACTACGTCGGAATACATCTGGATGAATCTTCTGTAAGAGTCATAAGCAAATCTCGGGTTGCCTGTCTTCTTTGCGAAACCTTCAACTGCCACGTCGTTCAGACCAAGGTTTAAGATTGTATCCATCATACCAGGCATGGAAGCACGTGCACCGGAACGTACGGAAACCAGAAGCGGATCCTCTGTATCGCCGAATTTCTTGCCGTTAACGCCTTCAAGCCATGCCAGAGCCTCAAAAATCTGGTTCTGGATCTCTTCTGTGATCTGTTTTCCGCTGTTGTAATACTCTGTACAAGCTTCTGTTGTTACAGTGAAGCCCTGCGGAATCGGCATGCCGAGGTTTGTCATCTCAGCCAGGTTGCAGCCCTTGCCGCCGAGAAGGTTTCTCATTGCAGCGCTGCCTTCTTCAAACTTATAAACCCATTTTGCCATAAGTTTTTTTTCCTCCTATAAACGTGTAGATTTGCTCTACGTTTCGTAGTTTCCTCCATTTCCCGGTCTTTACTTCCGCACTCCGTTTTCAGTGCGGGCAGCTTTCTGAATTATCCTGTTACAGAAATTCGCGCACAAAAAATAAACGTCCGAAAAACGGTCTGGCTATATTATAAAGGATGTTACCAAATATTGCAACATCCCCTTTTCCCAACTTTTGTAACTTTTTCAATTTTTTTGTCGGTAAATATGATATATCAGTACATTCCGCCGACCCAGGCTGCTATGATAATTCCCAGCGCAGCACCGGCTACGACCTGGAGAGGCGTATGTCCGACATATTCTTTCAGTTTCTCCTGCAGGATCACTCCATCCAGATTCAGCATATTCTCAAAGAATACCCGGTTTAAAAGCTTTGCCTGTTTTCCCGTCTCTCTCCGGACTCCCATGGCGTCGTACATGACGATCATGGCAAGAACGAAGCTCACAGCAAACTCAAAGCTCCCCGGCCCATATTTCATTGCGGAAGCCGTCACCAGAGCACAGACCGTTGCAGAATGAGAGCTGGGCATCCCCCCCGATCCGAACAGCCTTTCCGGATTGAAGGAACGATTCAGGACAAGGTCAATGATCGTCTTTAATACCTGCGCAACCGTCCAGCCAAGCGCCGAACAGACAAGCACCTGATTTCCGAGTATTTCTTCCCAAATATTCATGTTTCCTCCGTATCACAGGTACTAGCCGATCAGACTGTCATAGAGTGCCTCATATTTCTTAGCGGAAGCTGTCCATGAAAAATCGACCTTCATGGCACGTTCCACGATCTTATCCCACTCGCTTCTTTTCTCATAGTAAACAGTTTTTGCATAGCGGATCGTATCGAGCATCTCGTGTGCGTTATAGTTCATGAAAGAGAATCCGGTCCCGGTTCCTTCGTATTCATTGTATGCCCATACCGTATCTTTCAGGCCGCCTGTCTCACGCACGATCGGGACCGTACCATAGCGGAGTGCCATTAACTGACTCAGCCCGCACGGTTCAAACAGAGACGGCATCAGGAACGCATCGCAGCCCGCATAGATCTTATGGGACAACGGCTCCGAGTAGTAGATCTGTGCAGAAACTCTGTCATGATATTTCCAGTCATAATGGCGGAACATCCCCTCGTACTTCTCATCTCCCGTACCGAGCACCACAAGCTGAACATCATCGGAACAGATCTCATCCATCACGCACTGGATCAGATCAAAACCTTTCTGGTCCGTAAGTCGCGATACGATTCCGATCAGGAACTTTTTGCTGTCCTTCGGAAGTCCAAGTTCCTCCTGAAGTGCCAGTTTGTTTTTCAGCTTCTCCTCACGGAAATTCTCCGCACTGTAAGGATAAGGAATGTGTCTGTCCTTTTCCGGGCTGAAATCATCATAATCGATTCCGTTTACAATACCATGCAGACTTGCGGAGCGTGCACGCATCAGGCCATCCAGACCTTCGCCGTAGAACTGCGTCTTGATTTCCTCCGCATATGTGTCGCTTACAGTCGTGATCACATCGGCGTACACAAGTCCGCCCTTTAACATGTTTCCGTTATTGTACGCCTCCAGCTTGTCGGAGGTAAAATAATCATCGGAAAGTCCGGAAAATCTCTTGATGGTGTTAATATCCCACACACCCTGGAATTTCAGGTTATGGATCGTCATAATGGACTTCATTTTACTGAAGAATTCTCCCGCTCCGAAACGTCCCTTTAAATATACGGGAACAAGACCGGTCTGCCAGTCGTGACAATGGATCACATCCGGCTTCCAGCCGATCACAGGCAGCGCGGACAAACCGGCCTGACAGAAGAAGGAGAACTTTTCCAGATCATAATACCAGTCGCCATACGGCTTGCTGCCCCAGAAATAGCTCTCATTATCGATAAAATAGAAGGTAATTCCCTCATAAATATACTGAAGGATACCCACGTAGCGGCTCTGTCCCAGATAATCCATATAAAACTGATCCACAAATGTCATTTTATTACGGAACTGTTCTTTTATGCAAAGATACTTCGGAATCATTACGCGCACATCATACTGTTCTTTGTCAAAGCACTTCGGCAGAGAACCGACAACATCCGCAAGGCCTCCTGTCTTGATAAAAGGAACTGCCTCAGAAGCCATAAATAATATTTTCTTCATACTGAACCCATCCTTCCAATATAGCTTTTGCAATCATATCCAGTATAACACATTCCCTTATTTTAAGAAAGTGGGTCCATAAAATTTCTTTCGAATCTTTCGAATCCGTCCCTCCCGCTATATTTTCTTATAATCCAGTCTGATTTTATCAGCGATCAGCGCCACAAATTCCGAGTTGGTCGGTTTCCCTTTCCCGCCGCTTACGGTGTATCCGAATATCGCATTGATCGTATCCATTTTCCCGCGGCTCCACGCAACTTCGATAGCATGGCGGATCGCGCGCTCCACACGGCTTGACGTGGTCTGATGCTTTTTTGCAATGGTCGGGTACAGGATCTTCGTTACGGAAGCCAGCATTTCCGGATCCTGCACAGACATGATGATCGCGTCTCTCAGATACTGGTACCCCTTGATGTGGGCCGGAATCCCGATCTCATGCAGCATCTGGGTCACATCGGTCTCCAGATTCTGTTCCATGTATGCCGCCTTATTGAGGTATGGAATCACTTTTCTGTCCGACATATTTCCCGGGATATTTTTTGCCCTCCCTCTGCTGACTCTCCAGATCTTATCAAGCAGTGCGTCCTTGCTGAACGGCTTCATAATATAATAATTGGCTCCCAGACGGAACGCGTCCTCTGTCACATTCTGACTGCTGGCGGCCGTCACCATAATGAATGACGGACACGCTTTGATCTGCGTATTGTTCTTCACCTTCTCCATTACGGATATTCCGTCCAGTCTCGGCATGATCACGTCCATAAGGACAATATCCGGGCTTGTTTTGACGATCATATTGTACGCGTCTTCTCCATTGTCTGCTTTTCCAACAACATGGATTCCCTCTTCTTTCTCCAGTATTTCTCCCAACAGATTCAGCGTCTGTCTGTTATCATCAGCGATTGCGATCGAAAGTTCTGCCATAATTTTCCTCCTGAACTGTCACAAAAAATGATGTCTCGCTCCGGATTTCCAATTTATTCCAAAACCCGGTAGGCGAATATCTCAATTATAGTCTGAAAATCAAACCGGGCGCAATGCGATTCGGTCGCAAGTTTCGACAAAAGCCGCCGGAGGGATCACAATCTGTGCGGACGCAATTCGGCATCCATACGCCGGTATCCATACGGACTTTATTACCTCTAAGATACCCGCCGAGACCAAATTTTTGATTTTCTGGTATCTTAGTGATGACTCTTGACATATAGATACTACCGATTAACATAAAACAGCGCGGCTGCTTTGCAGCCAAACTTCCTCTGGCGCGGCATGCGCATCCCTTCGGAGCGTTTTTATGTCATAGGAAGGAATTTTCTATGACAAAAGACTGCCGCAGCAGCCACAAAAAAGCCGGTGCGACAGTCCTTAACCTGTCAGTATTGTCCTGTTTTATCCTTTGACCGTAAGAAGATAGTTGGCGAACTGCTGTGCCGTCCGTCCGGACAGGCCGCCGCCGCGCATCTCAAACCGGTTAGCCTCGTAACAGATCTCCTCGTCTGACATGACTTCCTCCGTGATTCCGGCACGTCTCGCCAGTTTCACAGCCATCTCGTTGAAGCCGTTCTTGTCCGGTTTTGCAAAGAAGATCGTCAGACCGAAACGGTTGACGAGCGACATCTTCTCCTCCATGGTATCGGAGCGGTGCATATCCTCTCCGTGCTCCATATCGTTCCTGTCGCTTAAGTTTTCCTTGATCAGGTGTCTGCGATTGGAGGTCGCGTAAATCAGCACATTGTCCGGTTTGGTCTCCACGCCGCCCTCGATGACAGCTTTCAGGAATTTGTACTCGATCTCAAATTCCTCGAATGACAGATCATCCATGTAGATGATAAACTTATAGTTCCGGTTCTTGACCTGTGCGATGATTGTGGAGAGATCCTTGAACTGGTGTTTGTAGATCTCGATCATGCGAAGGCCCTGCGGATAGAACTGGTTGACGATCGCCTTGATGCTCGTGGATTTTCCGGTGCCGCTGTCACCGAACAGAAGCACATTGTTGGCGGATTTTCCTTCGCAGAATGCTCTTGTATTCTCCACCAGCTTCTTTTTCTGCAGCTCATAGCCGATCAGATCATCCAGCATGACCGCATCCATATTATTGATCGGCAGGAAATCGATGGTCCCGTCGTCTTTTCCGCGGATCCGGAATGCCTTGTTGAGTCCGAACATGCCCACGCCGTAATCCTTGTAGAATCCGGTCACATGCGCAAAGAACTCGTCAACGTCTTTCGCATTCTCCAGCTTTTCACTTAATGTGCGCACCTTTTCGCTGACATTTTTATTGTACATCAGCTCTTTCTTGCGAATCGCCTTGTAGTGAGTCAGGTGTGTGAAGCAGTCGATGGAAAGCTCCTCTTCCAGCCAGGAAAAGTCGTACTCAAACAGCTTCATGAACATTTCAAAATCATGTTTGACGAAGCAGTTGACCGTTCCGTCCTGAGCGCCCATTTTCTCACACACCAGGCTGAACGGATTCTCATTGGTGATCAGAAGGAATGTCAGGTAATTGTGCCACAGATTTTTGTCAAATGCATAATCCGTCGATACGGCAAGAAGATTTTTCACCTGCCCGAATACTCTGGTGCGCAGGGTGTCCCGGCTTTCCGTTCCGTTCTTTAATTTTTCGCAGATATCGGAAAGCTGCCAGAGAATAGAATCCTCCGGCAGCTGACCGTATACAAGCAGATTTGATACAATCTGATTCATATTATTCGACAATTGCTCCCTTATCCGCGGAAGAAACCATCTTTGCGTACCGTTTCAGGTAACCGGTCAGTTCCTTCTGCTCTTTCAGTTTCATGGTAGCTTTTCTCTCCGCCATCTCCTCGTCAGATACAAGAAGCTTCAGGCTGTAGTTCGGAATATCGATAGCGATCTTGTCGCCGTCCTTGATGTAGGCGATCGGGCCGCCTGCAGCAGCCTCAGGAGAAATATGTCCGATTGCCGCGCCGCAGGATGCGCCGGAGAATCTTCCGTCTGTCAGCAGTGCGACTGTAGTATCCAGCTTCATACCGACGATCGCAGAGGTCGGGGAGAGCATCTCTCTCATGCCCGGGCCGCCTGCCGGACCCTCATAGCGGATCACAACCACATCTCCCGGAACGATCTTGCCGGCATAAATTGCGGCAATCGCTTCCTCTTCAGAGTCAAAGCACTTTGCTGTGCCGGTATTGACAAGCATTTCCGGCTTCACAGCGGAGCGCTTAACAATGGCGCCGTTGGGAGCCAGGTTTCCAAAGAGAACTGCCAGACCGCCGGTCTTTGAGTACGGGTTGGACAACGGACGAATTACTTCCTCGTCACGGTTAACTGCCTTTGCCACGTTCTCCGCAACGGTCTTTCCGGTTACGGTTATGCAGTCTCCGTGGAGCATGCCTGCGTCAAGGAGCTGTTTCATAACTGCGGAAATACCGCCTGCCTTCATCAGATCCTGCATGTGGTGATGACCTGCCGGCGCCAGATGGCACAGGTTCGGAGTACGCTCACTGATCTCATTGATCATGTGAAGATCCAGAGCCACACCTGCCTCATGGGCGATTGCAAGGAGATGAAGAGCGGAGTTAGTGGAACAACCAAGAGCCATATCTGTGGTCAGAGCGTTCTCGAACGCTTTTTCTGTCACAATATCTCTCGGACGGATATTCTTCTCTAAAAGAGTCATGACCTGCATACCTGCTGTCTTTGCAAGACGGATTCTCTCACCGTAAACAGCCGGAATCGTTCCGTTGCCCGGAAGACCGAGGCCAAGAACCTCTGTCAGGCAGTTCATGGAGTTTGCTGTAAACATACCGGAGCAGGAACCGCAGCCCGGACAGCTTGTGCCTTCGATCTCTGCCAGCTGCTCATCGTCGATCAGGTTTGCCTTTCTGGCGCCTACAGCCTCAAATACCGTATTCAGATCCTTCTGGTCGATGGAAAGCATCGGACCGCCGGACACGAAAACACACGGCAGATTCAGTCTCAGCGCCGCCATTAACATGCCGGGAACGATTTTGTCACAGTTCGGGATAAATACAAGCGCATCGAAGCAGTGGCCCTTGACCATACATTCGACGGTATCCGCAATCAGCTCACGGGAGCTTAAGGAGAAACGCATTCCCTCATGTCCCATTGCAACGCCGTCACAGACGCCGATGGTGTTGAACTCCATGGGAGTTCCGCCTGCCGCCAGAACACCGTCTTTCACTGCTCTCGCAATATTCTGAAGATGTACATGGCCAGGTGCGATTTCATTGAATGAGTTGACAACGCCGATAAACGGGCGCCGGATCTGCTCATCTGAATAGCCGTCCGCTTTTAAAAGGGACCGGTGCGGAGCATGCTCCACGCCAAGTTTTACTTTATCTGAATTCATATTTTTTCCTCCGAATTGAAACGGGTGGAGACATGCTTCCATGCAAGCATGGCGCATTCCTCGTTCTGTTTGGTCGCAGTGCTGCGTACTCGCGTTCCACAGGAACGCTCGTGCGCGGGCATTCGCCCTATGCAGTCTCACAGTCTCCTGCATGCTTCCATGCAAGCATGGCGCATTCCGGAGACTGCGAGACTGCGCACTGCTCATTGCTTTCGCGACTATTTAGCCTCGTCGAGGTTCTGGGTCTGTTTCCAGCCCATTTTTGCTCTTAATTCACGGCCGGTCTGGGAAGCGAGGGTGTTGGCTGCAGCTGCTCTCTTTGCATTGAATGTGGTTCTGCCAACCTGGTTCTCAAGGATCCAGTTCTTTGCGAAGGTACCATCCTGGATTTCCTTTAATACCTGCTTCATCTCAGCCTTTACAGCGTCTGTGATGATTCTGGAGCCTGTGCAGTAGTCACCGTACTCAGCAGTATCGGAGATGGAGTAACGCATTCCCTCGAAACCTGCGTTGAAGATCAGGTCTACGATCAGCTTCATCTCGTGGATACACTCGAAGTAAGCGTTCTCCGGCTTGTAGCCTGCTTCTACCAGTGTGTTGAAGCCAGCTTCCATCAGGGCTGTTACGCCGCCGCAGAGAACTGCCTGCTCGCCGAAGAGGTCTGTCTCTGTCTCTTCCTTGAAGGTCGTCTCAAGGATACCGCCTCTTGCGCCGCCGATGCCTGCCGCGTATGCTTTTGCAACTTCCATGGAGTTTCCGCTCGGATCCTGCTCAACAGCTACCAGACACGGAACGCCCTTGCCTGCCACATACTGGGAACGAACGGTGTGGCCCGGTCCTTTCGGAGCGATCATGATTACGTTAACGCCTGCCGGCGGGATGATCTGTTTGAAATGAATATTGAAGCCGTGTGCGAAGCACAGAGTCTTGCCGTCTGTGATGTAATCCTTGATATCGTTTCTGTAAAGAGCAGCCTGTTTCTCATCGTTTACAAGGATCATGATGATATCGGAAGCTTTTACAGCGTCAGCTGTATTCATTACGGTGAATCCGTCTTCTTTTGCCTTTGCTGCGGACTTGGAGCCCTCGTACAGACCGATCACAACGTCACAGCCGGAATCTCTTAAGTTTAATGCGTGTGCGTGTCCCTGGGAGCCGTATCCGATCACAGCGATCTTCTTTCCATCCAGAAGGGATAAGTTACAGTCTCTCTCATAATACATAGTTGCCATAATTTTTTTCTCCTTTTTTGTCGTTAAAAATTTTTATGATATTTTTTATGTAAAAAACATTATAAATCGTTGTCAAACGCACTGATAGTATTTTCGCTTCCGAGGCCGATGGCGATATCGCCGGAACGGCTTACCTCCATAATACCAAATTTGCTTACTTTTTCAATGAATGAATCCATTTCCTCCTTGGTTCCCGTAAGCTCCGCGGTCACATGCTCCTCACCGAAATCGATGATCTTTCCGCCGTATTCGTTGATCAGCTCCAGCGCCTGATGCTTTGTGGAGCCTCTGTAGGTTCCTGTCAGATGCATCTTGATGAACATATGCTGGGCAAAAACTGCCGTATCAGAGTCCAGAACCATAATGGACTTCACATCGTAAAGCTTTTCCAGCTGCCGCAGAACCTGATCCATCATATATTCATCGCCGGAGGAAACGATGGTAATACGGGTATATCTCGGATCCTCCGTTTCACCGCCGGACAGAGCGACAATATTGTAATTTCGCTTCGAATACAATCCGGCAATGCGGTTCATTACGCCCGGTACGTTGTTAACGATCAGGCCGACTGCAAATCTTTTTTCCATATTCCCTATCCTTTCAGAATCGCATGTTTGATGGAACGTCCCGGCGGGATCATCGGCAGTACTTTCTCATCCTTGTCGATATGGCAGTCGATCAGAACCGGTCCGGCCACTCTGTCAGCCACATCGAGAGCGGCTTTCAGATCCGACATGGTGTACGCTGTGAAGCCCTCCGCGCCGAAAGCCTTCGCGAGCGCCGCGAAATCGGTCTTTCTGTTGAGGACTGTCTGGGAATAGTTTCCGTCGTAGAAAATCGTCTGCCACTGTCTTACCATTCCGAGCACTTCGTTGTTCATCACAATGATCGTGATCGGAAGGTTCTGAGAAACAGCGGTTGCCATCTCATTGAGGTTCATCCCGAAGCTTCCGTCGCCGGTGATCAGCACGGTGCGTTTTCCTCCGCAGGCTACGCAGCCTCCGATGGCCGCTCCCAGACCGTAACCCATGGTTCCCAGTCCTCCGGACGTCAGGAGTGTCTGCGGCTTTTCAAATTTATAATACTGCATGGTCCACATCTGATGCTGTCCCACGTCTGTCGCGACGATCGTATCCGGGTTTCCATGACGGTTGACTTCCTCGATAATGGTTCGCGGGTTGAATTCTGTGGACGGCATCTGAACAGCAGCCGCCTTGTATTCCTCGATCTCCGCTCTCCATTCCGGATGGGAATATTCCGGAGTGATCTCCAGGATCTTTCCGAGGATTTCCTTCAGGTCTCCCCACATGCTGATATCCGGATTGATATTCTTTCCGAACTCCGCCCGGTCGATATCGATATGGACGGTCATACATTTCTTCGTATATTCGTCCCGGTCGCCGATGGCCCGGTCGGAAAATCTTACGCCCACGGCCAGCATAAGGTCACATTCCGACTGAGCTTTTGTGGACTCAAATTTACCGTGCATGCCGCACATGCCGAGATTTAACGGGTAGGACGCCGGTACCGCGGTCAGACCCATCATGCTGAGGCCGATCGGCGCATCCAGGCGCCTGGAAAGCTCCAGAACCTCTTTTTCCGCTCCGGCAGCAATCACACCGCCGCCTGCGTAAATAAACGGTTTTTTCGCCTTTTTGATCATTTCCATGAGCGCATCCATATCATTGACGCTGCCCGCTTTTTTCTTTTTAATATACTTCGGCTCCGGCATGTTCTCATCGTACTCGCACATGGCATTCTGAATATCCTTCGGGATATCGATGACGACCGGTCCCTTTCTGCCCTCATTGGCAAATACGAACGCTTCCTTGATCGTTCTCTGCAGATCATTGATGTCGCGGACCGTAAAGTTATGCTTTACGATCGGCATCGTGACGCCGACAATATCAACTTCCTGGAACGAATCCTTGCCGAGATACGGAACTGCCACGTTTCCGGTGACCGCAACCATCGGAACGGAGTCCATATAGGCATTGGCAATTCCTGTTACCAGGTTTGTTGCTCCCGGACCGCTGGTGGCGAACACCACGCCGACCTTGCCGCTGGCCCGCGCATATCCGTCCGCCGCGTGAGCCGCTCCCTGTTCATGGGCAGTCAGAACATGTTTGATCCTGTCGGAGGCATTGTAGAGGGCATCATAGATATCCAGAACGCTGCCGCCCGGATAACCAAAGATCACTTCCACACCCTGATGGATCAGCTCCTCCACCAGAATCTGTGCACCTTTCATCTTCATAAAAATTTCTCCTTGCTTATTCCTTCAGCATATGCCTTACTTTTTCACAATCCCAAAAAAATGGCCCTACAGCGTTGTGCTGCAAGGCCTCCATTGCATTCTCAAAACTTCCTTGAGTTTATTACAGTGTAACTGCCTCAGATTCAGCATAACGCAAATAAGCATTCCCGCCCACGGCGATAATGCTGATGATAATT
>JALEWG010000226.1 GCA_022788065.1 Lachnospiraceae bacterium
CTGTGAAGCTATCTTCTTTGCTTCCACTTGTCTTTCCTGTGTCGCATTGCAAATCGTATTTAAAACATTTATATCATAACTCGTTCTTGAAATTTTTTCAACTAATTCTTGAAATTTATTGTAATTAAATGTCGTCTGAGAGACGATACACAGGCGCTTTTCCGAAGGTATTTCCAGTTTTTCAAAGTCCTCCATGGTCTCGATCACCTTCGTCTCCTCATTCCCCCAGCCTTTGATTCCCTGAACCTCCGGATGGGACTCATTTCCGACGATCAGGACCTGCCGTCCTTTCGCGCACTGCTCCGAGACGATTTTATGAATCTTCTTTACATACGGGCAGGTGGCGTCGACACATTCCACGCCGTTGGCGTTTAACAGATCATATATTTCCTTTCCCACCCCATGGGACCGGATCACGACTACTCCGCTCCGGATGGCCTTTAGTTCCTCCATTGTCTCCACAACGCGGACTCCCTTTTCATGCAGATCCTTTACGACCTCTTCATTGTGGATAATGGGGCCGTATGTATAGATCGGCTGATCTGTTTTTTCAATCTGCTCGTATACCTTGTCCACAGCCCTTCTGACGCCAAAGCAGAATCCGGCAGTTTCGGCAACAATCACATTCATCGCATATCCTCCGTTTTACGCCCGGCGCTTCTCGTCGATCCGGTCTGTAATGGCCTTCACCACCTGCGCTAACGTCATATCGGACGAATCCAGATAAACAGCGTCCTCCGCCCGGACTAACGGAGAGTTTTCTCTGTGCATATCCTGGTAGTCTCTGGTCTCGATCTTCTTCTCGACCTCCTCTAACGTCACTTCCTGTCCTGCCTCAAGAAATTCCTTATGTCTTCTCTTCGCGCGGACAGCCACACTCGCCGTCAGGTAGATCTTCACATCGGCCTCCGGCAATACGCAGGTTCCGATATCCCTGCCATCCATGATCACGTCCATCTGCTCCGCAAGCTTCTGCTGCATAGCCACCAGTTTTTCACGGACCGGGCGGTACCTGGAAATATTGGAGGTCACCATGCCGATCTCATCCGTACGGATCTGACCGGTCACATTCTCTCCGTTTAAATACATCAGCTGGATTCCGTCTTCGTAGGCAACCTCCACATGCACTTCGGAAAGCACGGCTGTCACTGCTTTCTCATCTCTGCTGTCGATCCCGTTTCTCAGCATATAAAGGGACATGGTCCGGTACATCGCGCCCGTATCCACATAATGAAGTCCCCTCTCCTTTGCCACGGCTTTTGCCACCGTACTTTTTCCGGCTCCCGCCGGTCCGTCAATTGCCACACAAAAAGACATGTTCTCCTCCTATATTCTACTTCCGTTTCCGGAATTTTATTCATCGATGCGCTATCTGCAGCTTCTTCCCGCCAGCATTCCGGTTGACCATGCGATCTGCAGATTAAATCCGCCTGTCACACCGTCCAGATCCAGAATCTCACCCGCAAAATAAAGTCCCGGAACTTTTTTGGATTCCATCGTGGACGGATTCACTTCCTTAACTGCCACGCCACCCTGGGTAATGATCGCCTCGTTAAAGCCGCGCAGTCCCGTGAGCGTCACGCGGAATGCTTTCGTCAGCGAGAGCAGTCTTTCTCTCTCAGCCGCTGTGACCTCATTTACCTTTTTCTCCGGATCGATTCCGCTCCTTGCGATCATGACGGGAATTAACTTCGCGGGAAACAGCCCGGAAAGGGAATTCTTAAACTGTCTGTTCTTTGCCTCATTAAAATCACGCAGGATTCTCGCATCTAACTGCTCCACGGAAAGTGCCGGTTTCAGATCGATATCCATCACCAGCGGATTCTTCCGGATCGCCTTCGCCGCATAGCTGCTGGCGCTTAAAACAACGGGGCCGCTGACTCCGAAATGGGTGAACAGCATCTCCCCGAATTCTTTCCACAGAACCTTTTTTCCATTATAAACCGTAACTTCAATATTCCGAAGGGAAAGTCCCTGCAGCGAGCGCACATCCTCCTCCGCGCAGACAAACGGAACAAGCGCCGGTGAAAGCTCCGTCACCGTGTGACCGGCACGCTTTGCAAACTCGTATCCGTCTCCGGTGGAACCCGTCGCCTGGTAGGAAAAACCGCCCGTGGCCACGATCACCGAGTCAGCCGGAATCTTTTTTCCGCTCTTTTCCAGGATCACGCCCTTTAAACTGTCGTCCTCCATCCACAGCTCCCGGACCGGCTCATTCAGATGAACCTCCACACCGAGGCTTCTCACCTTGCGCTCCAGCGCAAAAATCACATCGGAAGATTTGTCGGAGACCGGAAAGACCCGGTTTCCCCGCTCCGTCTTTAACGGACAGCCGCATGATTCCAGAAGATCCATCATGTCAAAATTCGTGAATCCATAGATGGCGCTGTAAAGGAACTTGCCGTTTGTCACCATATTCCCGAACAGTTCTTCCGTGTCACAGGCGTTAGTGACATTGCAGCGTCCCTTTCCTGTTATATAGATCTTTTTTCCGAGTTTTTCGTTTTTTTCATAAAGGACAACCGAGTGTCCCGACTGCGCGGCCCCGATCGCGGCCGCCATACCGGCCGCGCCGCCGCCTGTGATCACAACTCTACCCATGTTTCTTCTTCGCTTTTTCCATTTCTTTCATCTTTTTTTCCAGCGCGTCCACCACGGTCTTCAAGACCTTGATCCTGGCGTAATATTTGGAATTGCCTTCCACAACGATCCACGGGGCCTTCTCTGTGGACGTGCGCTCTAACATCTCATTGACCGCTTCCTCATACCGGTCCCATTTTTCCCGGTTTCTCCAGTCCTCGTCCGTAATTTTCCACTGTTTTTCCGGATTCCTCATGCGGTCATTGAACCGCCGCTCCTGTTCATCCTTATCGATATGGATCCAGAATTTCAGGACTACAGCTCCGGAATGAACGAGATGCGCCTCCATAGCATTGATCTCATCGTACGCGCGCCGCCAGTCGTCCTCCGTGCAGAATCCTTCAATCCTCTCCACCATGACACGGCCGTACCATGTCCGGTCGAAGATCGCAATGTGCCCGTCCTTCGGGAAATGCCGCCAGAATCTCCACAGGTAATCGTGGGCTTTTTCCGTACTGTCCGGAGCTGCGGTCGGGCACACCTGATATCCTCTCGGATCCAGATGGCTTGTGAGACGCTTAATCGCGCCGCCCTTTCCGGCTGCATCCCAGCCCTCGAAGCCCAGAACGACCGGAATTCTCAGGCGGTAAAGCTCACTGTGCAGTCTCTCCGCCTTCTTCTGAAGCTTATCGAGCTTCTCCCTGTATTCTTTTTCTTCCAGTGTTTTTCCGAGATCTGTTTTTGCGAGAATTCCTTTTTTATACCGGTCCGGCGGCATAGGAGCTTCATAGATTCCCGGAACCTTTCCGCGTTTCTTCTTCTCCAGAGCCTGTTCCATACACCGGTTCACCTGGTTCATAATAACAAGCGCGGCTTCGTCCTTTTTCGTGGAATCCACCGTGTACCACGGCGCACCGGTCCAACCGGTGCGGGAGATCATCTCTTTATTGATCTTTTCATATTTCTTATACTCCCGGTTGCGTTTCCGGTCCGCTTCCGTCACACGCCATGCCGTCTCTTTCGACTGCTCCAGCTTTTCGAACCGCTTTTTCTGCTCTTTTTCCGAAATCGTCAGAAAAAGTTTAATGAGAAGGATCCCGTTGTCCACCAGATACTTTTCAAATGTCAGAATATCCGTATAGGCCTCGTCCAGATCCTTTTCTCTGGTTTTTCCGTCAAAATAATCCTGCTGTACACGGCGGTACCAGCTGGTATCAAAAATCGTGATCCGGCCGTTTTCCGGGGTCTTCACTGCAAACTGCCAGAGGAACGGGTGCATCCGCTCCTCCTCGCCGTCCTTATCGCCCGTATAGACGTCAAATCCTCTGGGATCCAGCGCCTGGATCAGCCGGTTGATCTGGAGGCCTTTTCCTGCCGCGTCCAGACCGTCAAAGGTAATCAGTACCGGTATTTTTTCCTCTTTTAACTGTCTCTGAAGCCA
>JALEWG010000257.1 GCA_022788065.1 Lachnospiraceae bacterium
CAGATCCAGCTGACATCTCCCACGTCCGTGGAACCTGCTAAAAGTATTTCCACGTCTGCAAGCGGTGCAACAAAATCATTGAGTTCCGCATTCGCAAACGGCGCATAAATCTGCTCCGCAGCCGCACGTCCGCTCTTCTCATATTTTGCCCGTACAGCTTCCAGATCCATTTTCTGTCCGCCGTATGTGGCCGCGATTTTTGCAGCAAACTCCCTTTCTTCCTCGGTGTACGGCTCTCTCTCAATGGTTTCCAGATTCTTCTGCATCACTTCCTGCATGGTCGTATTGTCCACCAGATTGGAGCATGCTTTCACAAACTGGTATTCCATTCTCGTTCCGGTCATTAAAGCCGCACCTCTTGCGATATCGTTGATCCTCTCGAAGATCTCCTTCACCTGACCGTTCTTCGGCGCACGGATCAGATACAGGACCTCCGCATACGGCTGAACCACATTCGGTGAATATCCGCCTGTGTTGGTGACCGCATAGTGGATCCTTGCCTCCTGGATCACGTGCTCTCTCAGATACTGAACGCCGGTGTTCATCAGTGAAACTGCATCCAGTCCGCTTCTTCCCAGCTCCGGGCATGCAGCCGCGTGGGAGGATACTCCGTAAAAACGGTAGAAGATCTGATAGTTTGCGAGAGAGCTGCCGACCCATACCAGGTTCATATCATATGGGTGCCATGTAACCGCGAAATCCAGCTCGTCAAACACTCCGTCTCTGGCCATAAAGCTCTTTCCGGAACCGCCCTCTTCTCCGGGGCAGCCATAGAAAATAACCGTACCTTCTTTTCCGTTCTTCTCCAGATATTCCTTTACGGCTACTGCCGCCGCAACGGAACCGGCTCCCAGAAGGTTGTGGCCGCAGCCGTGTCCGGGCTCTCCGTCCACGATTGCCTTCTTCTCTGCCAGACCTTCCTCCTGACTTAAACCGGACAGCGCATCAAATTCGCCCAGAATTCCCATAACCGGTTTCCCATGACCGAATGTTCCGGAAAATGCCGTCGCGATTCCCGCAACATTCCGCTCAACCTGAAATCCCTCTTTTTCCAGAAGATCGCAGAGAATCTCCGTGGATGCGAACTCCTGAAACGCGGTTTCCGGGTGCTCCCAGACTGCATCGCTTGCCGCGCAGATCGGCTCGCGCTCTCTGTCAATGGCCGCCAATGCTTCCTTTTTCGTAATTGCCATAAGTTGTTCCTCCTGTTTTCTCCGTCTTTACATATACCTCGTCCAGAACATACTGATAAAAAATACAAGAACCAGCGCCGGCATAAAATCAGCTACCGGGGGATTTTTAATTTTTGCGATCCGCATGGCGTTTAAAAGCTGGATCAGACCGCCGCATGCGTAGAAATCACCGATCATCTCCAGCGTCAGAAGCGGCATTAGAATGCCCGACAGCCAGTAAAAGACCATAAGGATCAGAGCTAACGGCACACTGATCACCGACAAAATGAATCCGCTGCTGCCTGCAAAGAAGATGGAAGCCACGCAGTCCATGATCGCTTTCGTCGTCAGAACAGTCGCATCCTGCGAAAATCCCAGCGTCAGCGCACCGATCACACCTGTGGTGCTGATACAGTAAAGGCTGAACGCAACCAGCAAAGTCTGTGCTGTATCAGAGCCACCCGTCGCCGGAAGCAGTTTCGAGATATTGGCAAGCCGTCTGTCGATTCCCAGAATGTGTCCGATCGTTCCGCCGATCAAAAGCGCCAGAACCGCAGCCGACATATGTACCGCCTTGCCAATGAGCTGAACCCCGATTGCAGCCGAGATAACTGAGAGCGCCAGATTCATACTCTCGTTCAGCGATCCGGAAATATGCTTTTTCATCGCACAGCCCACTGCTGCGCCGAAAAACACACCCGCCGCATCCAATAGAATTACTGTTGGCATTTTGTCTCCCCTGTACTTTCTTTTCTTAAACTTCCGGGCGAACAGTTAGGTTCTTAACTGTTTTATACTATCATGATACCCAACGTTTTATTCTATGTCAAGCTCTTTCTGAGGGGTATCCCCGTCTGAATGATCCTCCATCACATCCTGTATCCGCCCCATCAATTCCAGCAGCCTGTTGAAGTCCTCATCATCGAAGCCGGCAAACACCTCCTGATCCAGATCACGGTACATTTCCATAACCTCTTTTCGCTTCTCATGTCCCAGTTCCGTCAGATACACCAGTGTTTCCCGCCTGGAGTCGGGATTGACCTTTCTCTCGATCAGACCTTCTTTTTCCATCGTACTGAGAATCCCGGACACCGAGGCCGCCCGGATATAAAACTTTTCCGCGATATCTTTCTGGCGGCACCCGTCATTTTCCCCCAGGAAGCGCAGCATCCTCGGCTGCCCTCTCGTAAGCCCCAGCCTAGCCGCCTTCGGATAAAAATGTCTGGCGGAAGCCGCATCCAGACCGTACCATGCATCCACAAACTGCAGGTATCGCACCTCTGCTTTTTCGTTTCTCATCGTTCCCCTCCTGATTCTGTAAATATGTTTCTCCTCCACCAAAGCTTTGTACCTATCGTAATCATACATCAGAAACCGGAAAAAAGAAAGTCCCGCGCCGTTCCGTATCCGGAGTGTTTCGCGAGTAAAAGCGTTGCACTTTAAATTATTAAATTTTTCTGTTGACAAATCCGCAGCGCAGCGTTATGATAAGTCCTGTAAATCATTTCAGAGAGGGTTTCGTTATGAAAAAGAGCCTGAATTTCGCAGCATCTTATTTCTTTTATTATTATTTTCCGGGTTATTATTATACGCGGACTCTTTTTGCTGCGAAAAAACAACCTTCTCCGTATTCAGAAACGATCGTCTGAATAACCGTGTAATCAGGAGCCGGTGTTTGCCAAGCAGCAGACACCGGCTTTTTTATTCAAGTATTTCAGGAGGAAAAACCATGATCATTATCTTAAAACGAAACGCCAGCCCGTCCAAAGTCGAGGAACTGAAAAAGAACCTGGTCAACCGGGGCTTTAAACTTCATCTGTCTGAAGGTACCGAAGCCTCCCTGATCGGCCTGATCGGTGATACTTCTTCCATGCACGAAGACTGGCTCCGCGCCCTCGACGTGGTGGAGGATGTCCGCAGAATCCGTGAACCGTATAAGAAAGCCAACCGCTCCATGCATCCGGAGGATACCGTGATCGATGTCTGCGGCAGAAAGATCGGCGGCGGAAACTTCCAGGTCATCGCAGGTCCGTGTTCCATTGAAACCGAGGAACAGATCACAGAAGTGGCAGAGGATGTCAAGGCCTCCGGCGCGCATCTGCTCCGAGGCGGCGCATTCAAGCCGAGAACCTCGCCGTATGCTTTCCAGGGTCTCCACGAGCAGGGGCTGGATCTCTTACTCAAAGCGAAAAAAGCGACCGGACTCCCTGTGGTCACGGAAATCATGAGCACCGAGCATCTTCCGCTCTTTGAAGATGTGGACGTGATCCAGGTCGGAGCCCGCAATATGCAGAACTTCGAGCTCTTGAAGGAACTCGGAAGGCTGGATAAGCCGATCCTCTTAAAGCGCGGCCTTGCCAACACACTGGACGAGCTGTTAATGAGTGCCGAATACATTATGGCCGGGGGAAACGAGAAAGTGATCCTCTGTGAGCGCGGTATCCGCACCTTTGAAACTTCCACGAGAAACACACTGGATATCTCCGCGGTTCCGATGTTAAAGCAGAAGACCCACCTGCCGGTCATCATTGACCCCAGCCATGCGGCAGGCATCCGTTTCATGGTGGAGCCGCTTTCCATGGCTGCCATTGCCGCAGGAGCGGACGGCCTTATGATCGAAGTCCACAACAACCCGGAGAAAGCACTCTGCGACGGTGCTCAGTCCCTGACGCCTCAGATGTTCGACACTCTGATGAAAAAGATCAATAAAACCACAGAATTTTTCCGGGAGCTGAACGCATAAGACACTTGCGTTACCCTCTGCTGTCCTGATACAATGGAGCGAGGGAGGTAATCATATGAACTACAGAAGACTTGGAAAAACAGAACTTATGGTCAGTGAGATCGGTCTCGGCGGCGAGTGGTTAGAACGTCACAACACAGATGAGTGCAAAGCCATCATAGATCTCTGTGAGGAAAAAGGAATCAACATTCTGGACTGCTGGATGTCGGAACCCAATGTGCGTTCCAACATCGGCGCCGCCATCCGCGGGAAGCGGGAGCGCTGGTACATTCAGGGCCATATCGGTTCCACCTGGCAGAACGGCCAGTATGTTCGCACCAGAAACCTGGAGCAGGTAAAACCGGCATTTGAGGATCTTCTCACCCGCATGGGCACCGACTACATTGACCTGGGCATGATCCACTATGTGGACCAGGAAGCCGACTGGAATCAGGTCGTAAACGGTCCGTTTCTGGAGTACGTGTTTGATTTGAAAAAGAGCGGTGTGATCCGCCATATCGGCATGAGCACCCACAACCCGCTGATCGCGAAAAAAGCGGCGGAAAGCGGTTTTGTGGAGATGATCCTGTTCAGCATCAATCCGGCCTTTGACCTACTCCCGGCCAGCGAGGACATCAATACCTATTTTGCTGACGAATACGACGCAAACCTCGGCGGGATTGCGCCGGAACGCGCGGAACTCTATAAAGTCTGTGAACAGAATGACGTGGGAATCACCGTCATGAAAGGCTACGCAGGCGGAAGACTCTTCAAAGCGGAAACATCGCCCTTCGGAGTCCCCATGACACCGGTCCAGTGTATCCATTACGCTCTGACCCGCCCGGCAGTCGCCAGCATCATGGCCGGCTTTGACACACCTGAACATGTGCTCGATGCCGTCGCCTACGAGACCGCCTCCGAAGAAGAAAAGGATTACGCCTCCGTTCTCGCGGGAGCACCGCGCCACGCGTACAGCGGCCAGTGTACCTACTGCGGTCACTGCAAGCCCTGCCCGAAAGACATCGATATTGCCATGGTCAATAAGCTTTATGACCTTGCCGCCATGCAGCCGGACGTTCCCGCCTCGGTAAAGGCGCACTACGAAGCGATGGAACATACGGCCGCCGACTGTATTGCCTGCGGCGGGTGCGAAACCAGATGTCCGTTCCATGTTCCGATCGTCGAACGCATGAAGCGGGCTGCGGAACGGTTCCATTCGACTACAGATTGAAATTCAAAAATCAACCGAAGAAATCTAAAAACCTGCAAAATCAGCAAGAAAGTATCTATATGACAAAATGACTGCTTCGGATACCCGTTTGATTGATCTTCCCATCGTTTACGGTATCCTGGGGAAAGTTTTCGTCATATAGATACTTTTTAGTTTACATAATTCAAAAAATGGTCAAAAAAGTGTGTAATTTCAACGGATTTATCATTAGACGGGTATCCTTGGAGAAAAAGTTGATACATAGATACCCGACTTCTGTTTTTCACAATTCCGGGTGACGCCCCTGTTTTGTTCTGAATTATTTCTCCCAGTCCTCTCTCCTCAGAAGATTCCTGTTTGTGATCTCCTCGGTTCCGAACCGGGTCGTATGTACGACCTGCTTATAAAACCGGAAGCCGCACTTTTCCTGCACTCTCGCGGACTGCGAGTTCCTCACAAAGTAGCTGCAAAAGATCACATCGAGCCAGATCTCCTCAAACAGAAAACGGATGACTTCGTTTACCGCCTCAGGCATCAGGCCAAGTCCCCAGTAATCCTTTGAGAGCACATACCCTATCTCCCTGCACGCAAACGACTCAAATTCCGGAAGTTCCTCTTGGTTGTATTTTTTAACTTCCAGGGATCCGATCACTTTTTCATTATACTCCAGCGCAAAAGTCTTTTTCCCTTCGATGAAACTGTTCAGAATCCTCAGAGTTTCCTCTATATCTTTATGTGGCAGCCAGCCGGCCATCTGACCGACGCCGTCCACACGGGCATATTCGTAAAAGTCATCCAGATCTGACAGTTCCCATGGACGCAAGACAAGACGTTCTGTCTTCAGAATTACATTTGAAAGATCAATTGTTGGATTCATACTTCTCATCCCTGCCTTTCTTAATCTGCTGGTCTGAGAATATCATGTTATTCAGTTGTATGTCAATCTCCGGGTACGCTGTTTCAGCTTTCTGCTGCCTGGATTGCCACACTGCCGCCTCGGACGATTTCCAGGCGTCCCGGAAAAACGTCTTCCAGAAGCTGCACCAGTTCATATCTGTTTCCACGCATTTTCCTATTTTAATAAGCATCAGCTCCCTGATATAAATCGCGGTGTTTGTGAAATCCAGTACATGGATTACTTCCACCCTTCGGTTCAGCTGCTTTTTTATCTGCTCAAATGTCCTGTCATCGCTGGTCAGTCCGATCGTCATTCTGGAGACTGTCTGATCCTCCGTTGGTCCCACTGTCAGGCTCTCCAGATTGTAAGAAATCACAGTACAGCTCTTTTTCCATCAGAACTGTGATCGCTTTTTTCGCATCTGCCACAATGGGAATGTCCACTTCAATGTTTCTTGAAATCGCCGCAGGATCAATATCAACATGCACGATCGCCGCATGTTTTGCGAACTCGTTCACCTTTCCGGTAATCCGGTCATTAAACCGGACTCCGATGGAAAAGAGGACGTCGCAGCTGCTGACTGCTGCATTGGCCGCATAACTTCCATGTATGCCCAGATTGCCGACATAAAGCGGGTGCTCCGTCGGAATCGCTCCTTTTCCCATAATGGTCGTAACAGCAGGGATCCCTGTCTTTTCCGCCAGAAGCGTCATTTCCCGGCCCGCATGGGCGACATTCACGCCGCCTCCCAGAAGAAACAGCGGACGTCTTGCTTTTTTCAGACATTCCACCGCTTTTTTGATCTGGCCCATATGGACATCTGTGTTCGGTTTATAGCCGCGCACTTCGATCTGTTCCGGATACGCGTCGCTTCCGGGCGCCTGCTGAATATCTTTAGGCAGATCAACGACCACGACCCCCGGCTTTCCGGAACGTGCAATATAAAACGCTTTCCTGATCGTCGTGGCCAGGTCCTCCCGCCTGCGGACTGTGACTGCATATTTGCTGATGCTCCTGGTGATGCCCACAATATCCACCTCCTGAAAGGCGTCGTTTCCAATCAGATGTGTGGGCACCTGTCCGGTAAAACAGACCAGCGGTACACTGTCATAATTCGCTGTGGCAATTCCTGTCACAAGGTTGGTAGCTCCGGGGCCGCTGGTAACCAGACAGACGCCCACTTTTCCCGTGGAGCGCGCGTAGCCGTCTGCCGCATGGATAAGCCCCTGTTCGTGGCGCGGCAGAACCACACGGATATCCTTCACTCCGTACAGGGCGTCAAACAAATCTATGGCCTGGCCTCCCGGGTAGGCAAACAGTGTATCGACCTGTTCTGCCAGAAGCGCCTTCACAAACAGTTCTGCTCCTGTTATTTGCATGGATGGTTCCTCCTTCTTTGCATGAAATAGTCTTATTTTGCTTAAATGCGTGTACTTGCTTGCTTTGCGGTCTTACAATACGGTACTGCCCTGTGGACAGTACCGTATTCGTTCCAACCGGACAGCCGGAGTTCAATCGCTGCCATAAAGTCAATCCTGACCGGCCTCCGGCGCTGCAATCCCCTGGATAAAAGTCCGGACAGACTGCCTGATAAACTGTTCCCGACCTGTTTTAAAAAGCTCCTCCCCGAAGGACGCGCTTAAAAACGTATAGCCGAACGTGCTGGAAAATATGGTCAGTGCAAGACATTCAAAATCCAATTCCGGAAGCTTCCCAAGCCGGTTCATTTCCCTGAAATAATCTGTCAGTGCCGACAAAAACGCCTGAGGAACTTTCATGACAAGCGGAGCGGTTTCCTCATAGATTTGGGGCGCCCTGAGACCAATGGACAATTTCACGAAATCCGGCGTAATCCTCTTCATGTATTCGGTCATAAACATTTCGAGATCAGAGGCCAGATCCCAGCTGACATTTTCGAAAACCTCAGGCGTCAGACTGCCGCGCCATTTCTCCTGCTCCATCCCGCTTAGAACAATATCCTTCTTGCTCCTGAATTTCCGAAACAGCGTGCACTCATTGACCTCCGCCAGTTTCGCGATGTCCTTCGTCGTTGTCGCAACGTATCCTTTGTCTCTCACAAGAGACATCGTTGCGTCGATAATTTTCTGACCTGTCTCGTCCACATCACAGCCTCCGTTCCATAATGCAAGTGTTCACTTTCATTCTATTCTTTCATCTGTCCGTTGTCAAGCAAAAACGATCTCTGTATATCCATATCCGGCTTATTCCTCCACATGGATCACGCCCTCCACATACTTTCTCTCCATATCATGGCGGAGCTTCCGGTTTTCCACCGTATCGAATATTGTGGAAAAATCGTAATCTTCCGGGTACAGCTCATTGGCGGAAACCAGCAGTTTTACCCGTTTATAATTGATATAGATCTTCTTTCCCGGCATCTGGACTCTCAGAACGCCTTTCTCATCGGCCTCCTGACAGACGATCCCGATTTTTTTATCGGGAAGAACCATCACGCTGTCACCACGCTTATATGGTATCTCTTTCTTAATCTTTTTCTGTCTGTTCCGGATCACGCGGCCCGAAGATACCTTTTTCAGCGTATCCTCACTTCCATCCAGAAGCTCTGTAAATTCCGCTTTCCCGCCGTATGCCGCCTCTGCCGCCCGACGGAGCATGGAGGCCGGCATACCCAGCCTCTTTGCAATATAGAGAGCACAGCTTTTTCCGGCTTCTCCGATCACCATCTGATACATCGGTTTCAGACTCTCCGCATCAAAGGTCATTCTGGCGTTCACGATACCTTCCTCTTTCTCCGCATATGATTTTATTTCCGGATAATGTGTGGTCACGAGGAACAATGCGCCGCTCTTTTTGAGCTCTTCCAGAATTGCGACAGCGATACCCATGCCCTCCTGCGGATCGGTTCCTGACCCGAGTTCGTCCATGATGACCAGACTTTCCCTGTTTACCTTTTTCAGGATATCCAGTACGTTTGTAATATGGGCCGAAAATGTGGAAAGATTCTCCGACATGTTCTGTCCGTCACCGATATCACAGAGGAAATTGCCGCACATACAGATTTCTGTCTCCCGGCACGGAACATGGAGGCCACACTGTGCCATCATACAGCACAGAGCCACGGTTTTGATCGCAACGGTTTTTCCTCCCGTGTTGGGTCCTGTGATGACAATTCCCCGCACATCGCCTCCGATCTCAAAATTCAGAGGGACGCAAAGCTTCCTGTCCAGAAGCGGATGTCTGGCGTCCGAAAGCCGGATCATTCTTTCATCAAGGATCTTCGGAAGTGTACATTCATACTCCAGACTCAGTTTCCCCTTGGAGAACGCAAAGTCCAGTTTCTCCATGGTCTTCGTATTCTGCTGAATCTCAGCCGCGAACGAATCTACCCGGACAGTCAGAGTGTAAAGAATTCTCCGGACTTCATCTTCTTCTTCAATTTTCAACTGCGAAAGTTCTTCAAACCATGCCTGCAGCGCGGCAGGCTCGATAAACAGAGTGCTGCCTGTCGCAGACTTATCAATCACGGTCCCCGGAACTTTCGCTTTCCATTCTTTTTTTACCGGCACGCAGAGATGCCCGTTCCGAAATGTGCAGAAGCTGTCCGACATACACTCCTTGTTCAG
>JALEWG010000001.1 GCA_022788065.1 Lachnospiraceae bacterium
ACACCGCAGTCGATCATTGCCTGCTTTAAGTAGTCAATCATAAACGGAACTTTTTTCACAACCTCGCGCATGCTGTAATATACATTGGTGTATTCCAGCTCCACGGTGCCTTCCCCGTAACGACGATTTAAATCCTCGACACATTTGGTTACATATGCCTTTCTCTCCTCGCAGCGTTCTCTTTCATGGTCCCGGATCAGACACCGTAAGAATGTTTTCTCCACCGTTCCCTCAAATACAAACGGATGATAATAGCCTTCTCTTCCACTGGTAAACTGCGGACGCTCCAGCGCCGGAAGCATCGCCATAAACTCTCCGCCGATCTCCACCGCATTCTTCATGATTCCTTTTGCAGTACCCGGGTGAACACTGAGTCCATGGATCGTCAGCTGTGCTTCCACTCCATTGAAGGTTTCATAAACATAACCGCCCAGGGCATCGCCGTCCAGAGTATACGCCAGATCCGCATTGAACCGTTTCGTGTCGAAGTTTTCCGTTCCTCGTCCAACCTCCTCGTCCGGGGTAAAACAGATCTGAATCGGTCCGTGGGGAAGCTCCGGATGCCGGCAGCAATACTCCACCATCGTCATAATCGCTGCAACGGCAGCCTTATCATCTCCGCCCAGAAGTGTGGTTCCATCCGTCAGAATCAAATCCTGTCCGATATATTTCTTCAGCATCGGATACTGCGCTTCTTCCATCACAATCTGCTTTTCCGGATTTAAAACAATATCTCCGCCCTCATAATGCTCCAGAACCCAGGGCTTCACATCAGTGCCGCTGGCATCCGGTGACGTATCCATATGAGCGATAAAGCCCACGGAAACACCTCCGCCGTCCGGAAGTGTGGAAGGAATGGTTCCGTATACGAGGCAATTCTCCGTCATCTCCACATTGGTCACACCGAGCGAAATCAGCTCGTCCCGAAGAATCCGGCCCAAATCCTTCTGTTTCATAGTGCTGGGAGCAGTCGGTGATCCCGCCTGGGACTGTGTATCCACTTTGGCATACCGGATAAACCGCTCCTTCACCTGTTGATAAAACTCTGTCATATACTCTCTCCTTTCCCTTACTTTTTACGGAATGCCTCAATGACCCGATCCATGGCGAAAAAAAATCTCTCTCTCAGCTCGCCCGCGGTAATCCTTTCCGCAATCAATTCCTGCAGCAGTCCCAGATGCAGCCACTTTGTGATCTCACCAAGAATCTTGGCATCTTCTCCGGTAAACCAGCCCTCTTCTGCACAGGCTCCCAGAATCAAATGGTTCTTTCTTCCTCCGAACTCTTCCTCGGTAATCACCTGCGCAATCGCCGGTTCCAGCAAATGATACTTTTCCGGAAATAAACGATAATACGCGGCACAGATTTTTCCCAGATCGTCGCTGTACTTTCCATACAGAATTTTTTCATACAGCTGCGGCATCGAAACCGACCTCTCAATCAGACATTCCCAGGCTTTGTGAAAAGCATCCAATGCATGCTCCGCCCCCTGATAGCATCGGGAAATGTCCCTCAGATAATCGGTAAATATTCCCATAGCCGCATACACAATCAGCTCATCCAAATCCTTAAAGTAATAATATGTGTTTGCAGAGTTGCAATGCAGCTCCTTTCCGATTCTCCGGGTCGTTACTGCTTCCATCCCCTCACTCTCCAGAATCCTGCCTGCAGTCTCCACAAATCGTCTTTGTGATATCTCTTTTCTCACAGAAAACCTCCTTGAGATGATTTTAATCGCGATTGAAAATTTTGTCAATATTTTCTTTTTTTATCTATATTCAAAACTTTTCAACATTTCCCAGGAAATTAGGGGGTAATTTTCTTGTAATTTAATTTTCCTACTACCATATTCGGATCCGTGTGGGAGAAAAATGTGCTCTGCTTACAATCCAGGGTACTTATTTTTTTCATATCTTCAGCAGATAATTCAAAATCAAACACATTAAAATTCTCTGCCATTCTATCATAATGTACTGACATTGGAATAACCACGATCCCTCTCTGCAGATGCCATCGTAAAAAACGGCTGGTGAAGCAGAAGTAAGTCCAAATAATCTGTCTGCAGCTTCCTACCGGTCAAGGATTTTTTCATTTAGGAGCAACATATGTTTACAATGAAACAGGCCTGTGAGCAAACACAGCTGCCATATGAAACATTGAAATTTTACTGAATTGTCTGAAAAACTGTGGAATGAGTATTTTCGAAATGAAAGAATACATCAAGCTTTGTCTTGCAGGAAAGGATACCATACCGGAACGTAAAGGTATTCTGGAGATCAAGCGCAAGGCTTTAGTCGAACGTCTCGAAGAGATACAGAAATGCATTGATTACATCGACCGGAAGCAGGGCTTTTATGATGATGTATTGTCCGGAAAAACGGAATACTACAGTAATCTCATAAAGGTTGAGAGCCAATAGGCGTTCCTACTTCAATCAAATTACCGTCCAAATCGTAAAAACGGATTACTTTTTGTCCCCAGCTATGCGTCATAAGACGATTGACATATTGAATTGAGGGATATAATTTTTCCAAATTTTCAATAAACGTTTCTATATCTTGTTCTTCAAAATACAGTTCACAAGAATTATTTTTCGGAATAATATCTTTTCCCAAAAACTTCTTCCAAATTTTTTCATCTTGAAGCACAAGTCCTTCCGTTAAAATCATGTTGCCATCATTGTCAAGTACCATATCAAGGCCGAATACGTCATGATAAAATTGTTTCGATTTTTCAATATCTTTGACAACAATCAAAATGTTCTTTAATTTCATTATCCATATCTCCTCAAGGCTCGTTTTTTCATAACTCCCCGATAAACCGTACTTTACTTACAAACTACAAAAAAGGCGGAAACCATTGATTTTCCTTAGTTTCCGCTAAAAAATAAAAAGAGCGCGAGACGGGACTCGAACCCGCGGCCCCGACCTTGGCAAGGTCGTGCTCCACCAACTGAGCCACTCGCGCATATTTTTCTTAGAATCGGGGTGACAGGATTCGAACCTGCGACCTCCTGGTCCCAAAC
>JALEWG010000003.1 GCA_022788065.1 Lachnospiraceae bacterium
ATCGTCATAAAACGGAAAATCAAAATCAAAAAAGTCATCAAAAAGATTTTCTCCAAAAATACTCGGCATTAACATAAATCATCTCTCCTTTTTTATCCAATATGTTTTACCTTGCTTCCTGGAATTTGGGGGACGGAAAAGATTCTGTTAATGATTATCTATTCTGTTCTCCTTGTTCTGTATGTAATATAACACCTGGTATTAGTAATGTCAAGAAATGAGTGCTGATTTCACAATTTCTTCATATTTTCAGAAACTTTAAACTTTCCGATCCTTCCACGGTTTTCCCTCTTTTTCCCGGAATCAAATGACAAACAGATTTCCTTATGATATAATGAATCCATGAAAACTTGGTGCCTGCTGGTGTATGAACTATACGCGGGTAATCAATTTTTAGGAGGGTATATTATGAATCGTTATGGAGTATCTGTTGACATTAAGAATGTCCCGGAGCTGGACCCCGAGTTCACTCCCCTGCTAAAGTTTAACCGTGCTTTCCTGGAACATGCCACAAAGCCGGTTTCCATCGCCGTAGAACGGGCAGATGGACAGATGGCTGCCTGCCATACCATGATCCATGAGAATCCGGAGATGGCGGAGGCAAATCACTACTATATCGACAGAATCGTAAAAACCATGCTCTGGCTCCAGGGCGGTTTCCGTGTTTTCGTTGACGACAGGGATCTTTATGATTACCTCAGTGGAATTTACTGCAAGGGTGGCGCACGTGAATTCGACTGGAACTTCATGTCTCATATCTATGAGCATGCATTTGAAGTTGTTTATACCGATAAGATTCCGGAAGCCAAGGACGCTCCGGTTGCCATGGGCGGTCATCTGGAAGGCTGCCGGATCGGCTTTGATGCAGGCGGATCTGACCGCAAGGTTTCCGCCGTCATTGACGGTGAAACCGTGTTCTCCGAGGAGGTTGTATGGTTCCCGAAGACCAATTCTGATCCTCAGTACCACTACGACGGAATCGTAGCCGCCTTCAAATCCGCAGCGGAACATATGCCGCGGGTTGATGCTGTCGGAATTTCCTCCGCCGGTATTTTTATCAACAACCGTACGATGAGCGCATCTCTCTTCCTGAAGGTTCCGGAAGATTTATATGAAGAGAAAGTCAAGGATATCTATATCCGTGCCGTAAAGGATACGTTCGGAGATATTCCGTACGCTGTTGCAAATGACGGCGACGTATCCGCTCTGGCAGGTACCATGAGCTTAAAAGACAACAACGTTCTCGGTATCGCAATGGGTACCAGCGAAGCTGTCGGATACGTGGACGGAGAAGGCCGTATTACAGGCTGGCTCAATGAGCTTGCATTCGTTCCGGTTGATGCAAATCCGGACGCAATGGAAGACGAGTGGTCCGGCGATATCGGCTGCGGCGTGAAATATTTCTCACAGGACGGTGTAATCAAGCTGGCTCCACGTGCGGGAATCGAATTAGATGAGTCCGCTTCTCCTGCTGAAAAGCTGAAAGTTGTTCAGAAGTTAATGGCTGAAGACGATCCGCGTGCCGCTAAGGTTTACGAGTCCATCGGCTGCTACCTGGGCCACACACTGGCATACTACTACCAGACATACGGTTTCCGCTATGTTCTTCTCCTTGGCCGCGTTATGAGCGGAAAAGGCGGCGACCTGTTGATGGAAACCTGTGAGCGCGTGCTCAAAGACGAATATCCGGAAATTGCGGACAAGTTCAAATTAACACTTCCGGATGAGTATTTCCGCCGCGTCGGTCAGTCCATGGCCGTTGCCAGCCTGCCGAAGCTTGGCTGATTCTGCTGCCGGATTTATTATGATCTCAAAAGGGGAGCTGCCGTATTCATGCGGCAGACTCCCCTTTAATTTCCAATTCAACCGCCCTCCGTCTCTGTTTCGGCAATACAGGCATCCCGGCAGGACATCTTTCCGAAGTAAAGCCTCAGGGCCTTTTCTGCATCCGCACTGTTCTTTGTGAATTTAATCTCCGAAATATCGAACAGTATGCAGCCGCAGTGGCCTTTGATCGTCGGGAAACAGATTACCTTCAGCCAGGTGTCCACTTCCGGGCTGTAATCGATGATTTCCAATATTTCTCCGTAAAGTGTCGCGCGCTCATAACTCCTCAGCCACTTGGAATCCATGTTAGAAAACAGACTGCTGAAGGTGCTGCCGATCAACTGTTCCAACGGCAGCTTTTCAAGTCTGGCCAGAGCCTGATTCCCATACCGGAAGATCCAGTCCACTGCATGCCTTTCCTCATTGAAAATCATTTCAATATCCGTAAACGCAAATGGCAGATAATCGAAACTTTTGTAATATTCGCGGTATTCCGCCTCCGTTTGGGGAACTCCGTCTTCTGCAAAGCTGCTGATGATTTTTTTCTGCGATGCGTGCAGCTGTGCAATGATCTCTTTTTTCTTTCTTAACGAGTATTCCAGAGACGTGCCGTCACATAATATGATCTTTTCGGTTATATCATGGATCGCCATGGCCGATACGATACAGCTTCGGTTCACTCTGATGAACCCCTCACCGAGCTTCTGTTCCAACGCAGCAAACGGAAGCATGGTTTCGTAAACCGTCCCATCCGATACATAGATCTTCCCGTTTTTTCCGTACTTTATTGCATATAAGATGGTGTCTGTTCTGAGCAGAACTTTTTTTCTGTTTGAAACGAACGTGATGTATTTTATTTCCAGCAAACCGAATTCCTCCGCACAAAAGGGAATCCGGACTTCCGGATTCCCCATTGCAATAAACGTTTTATTCACTTACGCCTCATCGATCGCTTTTCCGATATCGTGGCGCATATATTTGTTTTCAAACTGTACCCACTCGGTGGCCTCATAAGCCTTGGCTCTCGCCTCTTTCAAGCTGCTGCCCGTGGCTGTTACGCCGAGAACACGGCCGCCGTTGGTCACAAACTGGCCCTTGTCGTTAAATTTGGTGCCGGAATGGAAGACATAGTAGTCCTCTTTTCCCTCAAACTTCTCAAGGCCCTCGATCGGAAAGCCTTTCTGATAGGATACCGGATACCCGTCGGAAGCCAGGATCACGCAGACGGTCGCGCGGTTGTTGTCAAATTTCAGGTCGATCTGGTCTAACGTTCCGTCGATACAAGCTTCAAAAACGTCCACGATGTCGTTTTCCAGTCTCGGAAGGACAACCTGTGCCTCCGGATCGCCGAATCTGGCGTTGTACTCAAGAACCTTCGGTCCGTCAGGCGTCAGCATCAGTCCGAAGAAGATCACGCCCTTGAACGGTCTTCCCTCCGCCTTCATGGCGTCCACAGTCGGCTGATAGATATATTTCTGACAGAATTCGTCCACTTCCTCTGTGTAGAACGGGCTCGGGGAGAAATTGCCCATGCCTCCGGTATTGAGTCCCTGGTCGCCGTCTTTGGCTCGCTTGTGATCCTGCGCGGAGCTCATGATCTTCACGGTGTTTCCGTCCACAAAAGAGAGAACAGAAACCTCGCGGCCTGTCATAAATTCCTCGATGACGATCTCATTGCCTGCCGCACCGAACTTTTTATCCAGCATCAGTTCCTTTACGCCTGCCTCAGCCTCCTCCAGGTTCTGGCAGATCAGAACTCCTTTTCCGAGAGCCAGTCCGTCAGCCTTCAGAACGATCGGCATTTTTGCTGTCTTTAAGTATTCCATTGCCTTCTCCGGATCCGTAAAGGTCTCGTAGGCAGCCGTCGGAATATGATACTTTTTCATCAGATTTTTGGAGAATGCCTTGGAGCCCTCCAGAATCGCAGCGTTTTTGCGCGGTCCGAACACGCGCAGTCCCTCTGCCTCGAAAACGTCCACGATGCCGCCCACCAGCGGATCGTCCATACCGATCACAGTCAGATCGATCTCCTTTTCCTTCGCAAACGCAGCCAGCTTCTCAAATTCCATCGCCGTGATCGGAACGCACTCAGCTACCTGGGAAATTCCGGCATTGCCCGGTGCGCAGTAAATTTTATCCACTTTTTTGCTCTGAGCGACCTTCCACGCGATCGCATGCTCTCTTCCGCCGCTCCCTACGATTAATACTTTCATCTGCAGTTCTCCTTCCACCGGTCTGTCACTGTCTCTATATATTGCCGTTTGCGATCATGTCGATCGCCTTCGGCAGAATAATCCACTCTGCCTGTTCCATGACACGTCTCTGAAGGATCTCCGGCGTATCGCCCGGCAGGACCTCCACCGCTTTCTGGAGGATGATCGGACCGGAATCCATGCCCTCATCCACGAAGTGCACCGTAGCCCCGGTGATCTTTACGCCGCGGGCCAGAGCCGCCTCATGGACCTTAAGACCGTAGAATCCGACTCCACAGAAAGACGGAATCAGCGACGGATGGATATTGATGATCTTGTTTCTGTATTTCGCAATCATGCTCTCCGGGATCTTCACAAGGAAACCGGCCAGGACGATCAGGTCCAGATGATAGGAGTCCACTTTCGCGATCAATGCCTGATTGAACTCCTCCCGGTCGGAAAACTCCTTCGGTGAGAGACATTCCGCCGCAATATTGTGCTTTCTGGCACGCTCCAGCGCGTACGCTCCCGCATTGTTGCTGATCACGACCTCCACGGACGCGTTGGTAATCGTACCATTATCGATCGCGTCCAGAATTGCCTGCAGGTTGGTGCCGCCTCCGGAAACCAGTATGCCGACTCTTAACATAAGGTCACTCCCTTTTCACCCGCTTTGATGGAACCGATCACATACGGAGTATCGCCTGCGGATCTCATGGCTTCCATTGTCTTCTCTGCATCAGCCGCATCCACCGCAACGACCATACCGATACCCATATTGAATGTGTTGTACATGATCTTCTCCTCGATCTCGCCCTTCTTCTGCATCATGCCAAAGATCGGCGGTACCGGATAACTGTTCTTTTCGATCACGGCGTGAGTGCCTTCCTTTAACATACGCGGCACATTCTCATAGAAACCGCCGCCTGTAATGTGGCTGCACGCATGAACACGAACGCCTGCGTTCTTCACTGCCTTCAAAGCCTTCACATAAATTCTGGTGGGAGCTAAAAGCGTCTCTCCGAGGGTCTTTCCCAGCTCGTCATAATATGTATTTAAACCTTCCTTTGTCATTTCGTTCTCAAATACCTTACGCACCAGAGAGAAACCGTTGCTGTGTACGCCTGTGGAAGCCATTCCGATCAGCACATCGCCTTCCTTTAACAGGTCGCCGGTTATCATTTCCTTTTTGTCGCAGACGCCTACGGCAAATCCTGCCAGATCGTAATCCTCCTCCGGCATCAGACCCGGATGCTCCGCGGTCTCGCCGCCGATCAGAGCTGCCTCAGACTGAATACAGCCCTCCGCAACACCTTTTACGATATCCGCGATCTTTTCCGGATAGTTCTTGCCGCATGCAATATAGTCCAGGAAAAACAGCGGCTCGCCGCCTGCGCACGCGATATCGTTGACGCACATGGCAACCGCGTCAATACCGATCGTATCATGTTTGTCCATGATGATCGCCAGTTTTACCTTGGTACCGCAGCCGTCGGTGCCGGAAAGAAGTACCGGCTCCTCCATCTCCTTGATCTTTGCCAGTGAAAATGCTCCGGAAAAGCCGCCGAGACCTCCCAGAACCTCCTCACGCATGGTCTTCTTAACATGCTCCTTCATCAGCTCCACGGACTGATAACCAGCCTCAATATCCACTCCGGCTTTCTTGTAATCCATAATTTCCTCCTGTTTGTAAGGTTTTTGTTCAGGCGCCCGCCCTGTACGTGACGTTTCTCTATTTTTTCATAGATGCGGCGTACTCTTTATATCCGATCGCATCTAACTTCTCCGCTTTCTTCACCACATCGTTTTTCATTTTCTCAGAATATGCCTTTAACCTGGAAAGCAGCTCCGGATCCGAGGTGGCAAGAATCTTTGCCGCAAGAATACCGGCGTTCTTTCCTCCGTTGATCGCAACCGTGGCAACCGGAATGCCGGACGGCATCTGAACAATGGAATACAGAGAGTCCACACCGCCCAGATCAGAAGTCTTCATCGGGATACCGATCACCGGCATCGGGAACAGTGCAGCGCACATTCCCGGCAGATGGGCTGCCTTGCCTGCGCCTGCGATAATCACCTTCACGCCTCTCTCCTCAGCAGTTTTCGCGTAATCAAAAAAGATATCCGGTTCTCTGTGCGCGGAGATAATCGTCATTTCAAAATCAATTCCCAGCTCTTCCAGGATCTCAGCTGCCTGCGCCATGATCGGCATATCAGAATCGCTGCCCATTACAATACTGACTTTAGCCATTGTTAACTCTCCTTTTTCGTATGATGGTTATTGATAAGTTATGCTTATAATTATAAGTAAGATTGATAAATCTTCTTATGAATCATAATACTAGCTTTTTCACGTTCCGTCAAGAGCATCCTTACTTTTCTTTTGCGGTCCCGTCCACAGTTTCCAGCGGAAGATTCAGCTCCTCCAGTCCCTCCAGGGTGAAGCGTCCGTTTTCGATCACATGGATCCTCGTTCCATCGGACTTCACCACAGAGATCCGCTCAAGTTCCCGGTAAGGAATCGTGATATCCGTGTGGACGCCGAAATACGCCTTTGAAACATCCTCTTTTCTCAGAATGGATACCTCATTGTCCCTGGCAACCATTTCTTTTCCGTCGGGATTGTACATGGGGCTGTCCTCAACCCAGCTGTAGCAGGTATCCCCCACCGCAAAGTGCGGCCCCATTTTCTCCACGATCAGAATCGGAAGCCGGTCCAGGATCCCGTACCGCTCCGCCATGGCGTAAGCCGTCGTGTTGGTTCCGATGGCAAACTCTCCGAGAGGCAGCGTCTCGTGCTGATTCATGATCCCCTGGACCACCAGATTTCTTCCGGCCTCTCTGGCCCGTCGGAAGTCCTCCTCACCGGCTCCCTCCGGCAGACTTTCCAGGAAGTTGTCACAGGATACAGCCTTCACACGGCCGTCTGAAAATTCCATCTTGAGGTTCTTATACTGAATATCGCCCACATAGACGCTGCTCACATTCAGGATTCCCTCCGTGCCTGTAAGCTTCGGCGATGTAAATACTTCTCCCACCGGGATGTTCACATCCGCCACGCAGTTCTCAAACCGGGTCTGGCTGGCCGGATCTGAAAGTGCCGAAAGCGCCACGCGCATATCCGTGCAATTATCCCCGCGTCCGAGGACTTCCACATAGTCCGCCTGATCCAGTACATCGATCAGCTTCTGCTGCAGTCTCTGATATTTCTCATAATCCAGTGTATTTATTTTGATGGTATCCTCAAAAATCCCCTCAAAATCCGGACCGATGGCCGGTACCGGGAATGCGATGATGGTAAAGCTCGTCTCATCTCCCGGAATATACTGGTTTACGACCGGCATGGAAAGATTCCGGTATTCCAGATAGAGCTTCTGCTGTTTATCGGTAAACGCCCACGCCTCCGGTTTGTTCACCGGATCAAAGCCAGGCTCCCCGAAGGTCTCCAAAACCGCCGGTCCCGCATACCAGGCCGCTTCCTTTTTATACTGCTCGTAGGCAGTCTTCAGTACGGACAGCTTCCTGTCGCGGAACGCCTTATCTATAAAGACGGCGCTGTCATAGCGGTGGTCATAATCATACTGTTTGTTCGGTGACGCCGAGCAATATCCGACTCTGCCCGCCGGAT
Source organism: Lachnospiraceae bacterium (assembly GCA_022788065.1). Lineage (GTDB taxonomy): Bacteria > Bacillota > Clostridia > Lachnospirales > Lachnospiraceae > SUG393. The sequence goes on from JALEWG010000003.1 coordinate 7,648, forward strand.
TCCTGTTAATGCTGTCCACTGCCGCGCGTGGAAAGATCACGGAAAGCCCATGTTCCCGGAAATTGATCACCGCCTGGCGGATCATGCGCTCAAACCCGATGGGATACCGGATCGCAACAGTTTTCTTTTTTGTGAGATCCCTGCCCATGACCTGAAAGCCACGGATATATCCGTCAGTGAATGTATCCGCCATCCGCTTTACCGTCTCCTCCGGAAGGCGGTTTAAAAACTCTGCGGTCTTCTTCTCTTCTTCAGAAATATATTCACCAAACCGGTACAGATAGGATAGATCCGTAAGATCCTGTTCCATAATGATTTTCTCTGCAAAATCCAGAGCAGGGTCTAATCCCTCCCGGATTCGGTTAGAAAGTGTCACGTCGCAGTAATCGCTGGCACTCCAGTACAGAACGTCATGGACACGCTTTGCGGCCGGAACACCGTCCTCCTCAAACAGGTTATAGATCTCAATAAACGCTTCGTTTCCGATGACCATATCCAACATGCGTTCTTCAAACGCGTACACGATATCTCCGCGGATCTCTGTATACAAAAAGCAGAGGAGTTTTCCCATCTCTTCTCCCAGAACGGAAACCGCGTAAGCCGGATTGGCATAGCTTGTCTCATAGTGCTCCGGAAGAATATCCTCGTAAAGCTTCCGGTTCATTTTCTCCATAATTCTGCCGTCCCATGTATCCAGTTCCCCGCTCTCCCTCGCATCCATCACCTGACCGCAGAGAACAATAAACTCCGAAACCGCCTGAAAATACCTGCGGTATGGTTCCTTTACCGTCTTCTCCTCCGGGATCTCACGAATCCTGGCCATGGAGAGCAAATACCGCTCCCTGATCAATTCTTTTTCCATCTTTCCCTCCATTTTTACCGATCCGCAGTGCAGGTTCCTCACGCTAAAAGGCTATGAGGATCACCACCAGCCAGAAAAAAGCAACGATTCCGGCTGCCACCAGGCAGATCTTCGCCAAAAGGTAGTTCTTCTCCTTTTCGAAAAAGGAGAAAATGCCGTAAACGACAGAAGACACTGAGGTCAGAATGCTGCAAAAGCCAAAGGCTGCCGCGGAAAGCGGCGCATTACCCTGCGCATGGTAGGACAGGACAATGGCCGCAGCTGCCGCGAGATATGCGAATACGGCAAGTCCGGCCGACACAAAACTGTATTTTGCGAGCGGTTTTCTGATATAGGATACCTTATTACCGATCCGTTCCACAGTACTGATTCCACACTCCTTTCGCCATAACAAACAGACAATATCCGACCAGAGCTCCCACTGTATTCAGCAGCAGATCATCCACGTCAAAGCATCCCACACGGCTTACAAGCTGTGTCGTCTCAACGAAGAGACTGAACAAAAATCCCATAAACGTAATAGTATACCAGTGGTTTAACTGGTCCCAGACCTCCGGCAGGATAAACCCGAAAGGTACAAATACCACCATATTTCCGAACACATTCAGTATCACTGCGCGCCAACCAAGAACGTCCCTGTAAACAAGAAAACGCCGAATTTCCTTAAACAGAGTCAGATTATAGGAATACTCTGCCCTTGTCCCGGGATTTCTCCCCAGTTCTTCGGCGAAAAACAAAAAATATGTCATCAGAACCAGATACACCACAAGCAACAGAAATCCATGTTTCCGGTGTCTGTTTTTTTTCATAGTCAAATCTCCGATATATGTCCAATCTCTGATAAAGTGCAGATAAGATGCCGTCTTTAGACAGCACCTTATCCGAATTGACTTCATCAGTTTTTTTCCGGGAAGAATTTAAGGACTCTCCCGCAGTCCGTTAGAATGTGATCTCTGATTTTCTCTTAAGGAGCAGTGCACCGCTGATAATTGCGATAATTCCGGTGGTCAGTCCTACGGAAGCAATGACAATTCCAACGGCAATGCTGGCTGCGCCCGTGTTTCGCATCGTCTTATAAATTCTTTCCATTCCTGCTCTCCTTATTTTACGCCATACTGCTCATAATATGCGTCAATTGCTGCTTTTAATGTGTCATCAATAATGACTTTTCCCTTGTATTCGCGGTTGTAGAGGTGCTCAACCACTTCCTTCATGGTTACGATTGCGGTGGTCTTAAAGCCGTATTTCTCCTGGATCTCGGTCAGCGCGCTCTTTTCGCCCTGTCCGCGCTCGCAGCGGTCAACGGAAACGACCAGACCGAGAACGTTAACATCGCCCTGTGCTTTGATGATCGGAAGCGTCTCCTCGATGGATGTTCCGGCAGTTGTCACATCCTCGATAATTACAACTTTGTCTCCGTCAGCGATCGGGCTTCCGAGAAGGATTCCCTTATCTCCGTGGTCCTTGACTTCCTTACGGTTGGAGCAGTAACGGATCTCTGCGTCGAAGTGCTCGCTCAATGCCATGCTGGCAGCAACGGTAAGCGGGATTCCCTTGTAAGCCGGTCCGAAGAGAACATCGAAATCCGTTCCGAATGTATCATTGATTGCCTTTGCGTAATACTCGCCGAGCTTTCTTAACTGTGCACCGGTACGGTAAAATCCGGTATTTACAAAGAACGGGGTCTTTCTTCCGCTCTTGGTCACAAAGTCACCAAATTTTAAAACGCCGCAGTCTACCATAAACTCAATGAATTCCTGCTTGTACTGTTCCATATCCATACTCCTTTTTATATAAATTTTATGTGCTTTCCGTTATTTTACGGCTCCGATCAGCTCACGGATATCCTCAACATGATAGCGTCTCATGTACTCCCCAATGCCCTCGATCACATCGATGGTCGTATTGGGATTTACAAAGTTTCCGGTACCGATGGAAACCGCGGTGGCGCCTGCCAGGATAAACTCCAGCGCGTCCTCTGCCGTCATGATTCCTCCCATTCCGATCACCGGGATCTTCACGGCATTGGCAACCTGATATACCATGCGGACAGCCACCGGCTTTACAGCCGGACCTGACATTCCGCCGGTCTTGTTGGCCAGCGCAAAGGTCCGTCTGTGGATATCGATTTTCATGGCTGTCAGCGTGTTGATCAGGGAAACCACGTCCGCACCGCCCGCCTCGACAGCTTTCGCCATCTCCGCGATATCGGTCACGTTCGGGGAGAGCTTCATAATCACCGGCTGCTTTGCCACTTTCTTAATGGAAGCGGTGATGTCCTCCGCGACCTTCGGATCCTGACCGAAAGCCAAAGCTCCGGCCTTTACGTTCGGGCAGGAGATGTTGATCTCCAGCATATCCACGTCCGTCTCACCAAGGCGCTCCACCACATCGATATAGTCCTCTTTGGTCTTTCCGCAGACATTGACGATAATCTTTGTATCATACTGTTTGAGGAACGGAATATCACGCTCCACAAACACATCGATTCCGGGGCCCTGGAGACCGATGGCATTTAACATTCCGCCGTACACCTCGCACACGCGCGGGGTCGGGTTGCCCGGCCACGGCACATTGGCGATTCCCTTTGTAACAACAGCACCCAGGCGGTTGAGATCCACGGACTCACCGTACTCCATTCCGGAGCCAAAGGTACCGGAACAAGTCATTACAGGATTCTTAAGCTCTACTCCGGCCAGCGTTACTTTTGTATTCATGCTTAATCCTCCTTTACTTTCACTGTACCGCACATACAGCCTTCCGTCTGATGGCCGCTTGCGATCCGCTCTCTCTGTTCGTCTGTGGAAAGAAGCTCCACATCATCGGCGAGAAATACCGGGCCGTCCTTGCAGATCCTTGTATTTCTCACATTGCTGTGATGATCGATCTCTTTTGTGTGACATACGCAGCCAAGGCAGGCGCCGATTCCGCAGGCCATCTTCTCCTCCAGGGAGATCCAGCACTCGATGCCGTTTTCCGCCGCATACGATTTTAACGCTTTCAACATCGGTGTCGGGCCGCAGGCATAAATCACATCCGCCTTCTGCCCGCTTTCTTTTATCGCGTCGATAACATTTCCTTTTGTGCCGACACTTCCGTCCTCGGAAGCGATCAGAACCTCCGCATGGTTTCCGATCTCGTCAGCAAGGAATGTCTGGGAATCGCGGTATCCCAGAACTGCCGTTTTTTCGCAGTCCAGATGCTTTGCAAGCTCCAGCATGGGCGGGATTCCGATTCCTCCTCCGATCAGAAATGCCTTCTTATCCTTCAGGGTGAAGCCGTTTCCGAGAGGTCCCATAATGTCCAGTCTGTCTCCGGCTTCGTATTCGGAAAACTCAAGAGTACCGGCACCTGCGATTCTGTATACAATGCGCAGTCTTCCATTCTCCTTATCTGTCTCGCAGATACTGATCGGTCTCGGTAAAAGTCTGGACCTGTCGTTGGTATAGACAGCAATAAACTGGCCCGGTTTCGCCTCCGCGGCAGCCTCCGGAGCATCCAGCCACATACTGTAAATTCCGTCTGCAAGCTTTTCCTGGCTGTGGATCGTCACGCTCACTCTCTTCTGTGCCATGGTTTCCTCCTTTAAAGAACGCTGTTGATATCCTCGATCATATCGATGACTGCCTGTCTGGACGCCTCTGCGAAATGCTCCGGACCGAACTTTGCGTATTTCTCCTGCTTGTACGCTGCAATAATTCCGCGGGAGGAGTTTACGATGGCTCCCAGACCGTCCTCGTTAAAGCAGTGTGCCAGATCCTTTGCGGTACCGCCCTGTGCGCCGTAGCCCGGTACCAGGAAGTACGTACGCGGCATCAGCTTTCTTAAGATCTTGCTCATCTCCGGGTAAGTGGCGCCAACAACCGCGCCTACATTGCTGTAGGTACCATCCATGCAGGAATCGCCCCACTCAACGACCTTTTCGGCAACCAGCTCATAGAGCGGTCTTCCGTCGATCAGCTTGTCCTGGAATTCACCGCTGGACGGATTGGAGGTCTTTACGAGTACAAACAGTCCCTTGTCTTCCTCACGGCAGACGTCGACGAACGGCTTCACACCATCGGTTCCCAGGTACGGATTGACTGTAATAAAGTCCGTATTGAAACCGGAGCAGACATTGCTTCCCACTTTTACTTTTCCGAGATGACCCACTGCATATGCGGAAGACGTGGAACCGATATCGCCTCTCTTGACGTCGCCGATCACGATAAGGCCCATTTTCTGACAGTATTCCACAGTTCTGGCATATATTTTAAGTCCCTCAATGCCAAACTGCTCATACATCGCAATCTGAGGTTTCACTGAGGGAATTAAATCGTAAGTATTATCAATAATTTCTTTATTAAACTGCCATACAGCCTCGGCAGCTCCTTCCAGAGTCTCTCCATATTCTTTAAATGCCTTCTGGACAATATGGGACGGGATGTAGCCTAACATCGGATCGAGACCGACACAGATAGGCGCCTTGGTTTTCTGAATCTTCTGTACGAGCTGACTGATCATAATATCCTCCTTCAATGTAGTTCCTACAACACCTTATTCTTATAAATTCTAGCATAAGAAAGTTGTCCTTTCAAGTCAAAAACTATACTCGGGAAGAAATTCTACATTTCCGTTAAAAAGGAGAAAATAATGCGACTTCTTAGCTGTGAAACACGATCGTACAAATATAATCGCCGTTCTTATATGCCTTCTTCAGAAACTGCTCCTCGGTCATGGTCTCCATGTTCATCCAGAATTCCTCCGCGGCCAGCATGATATGCGAAAGAACGATCCCCATGTTAAAATCCCGCATGACCGCCAGCATTCCGTGTCCTGTCATCATGGTCTTTTTTGCAAATACATAGATCCGGTCAGAATATACGACAAACCTCCACGGTTGGGAATTAAAGGAGGACGGCGCCAGCCGCGACGCCCTGAGGATCTTTTTTATGTTTTCTCCCGGTTCATCCTTAAACACGCAGAGTGCGGAGATCGAGATCCGGCGGGCTTCCTCAGCCGCCCGGTACAATGCCCCCTCCGCATAACCGAACGCGATCACCAGAAGGCGCTTCAGCCCGTTTTTCTCTGCCGGTCCGACCTTCGTGTCACCGAGATAACAGCTTCCGAGTTCCTTGAGCGTCAGATAAAGAACCACCTGCTCCGCCACATATCCGGCATTCCGGTACGCGCCCGGTGTATCCTCACAGTAGACAAGAAGGTAATACGGCGCCTCCGTTTTCCACATCCCGTGAATTTTCTCTTTCTTATTTACATGTTCATAAATTTCAAGTTCCACCCGGCTGACTCCGTCGAGCGGTGCTGCATTCGCGGAAAACTTCCGGATCTGATCCAGAATATCCGCCGCTACCGGTTCCATCCGGAATTTCCGCACAGACCGGCGGCAAAAAACTGCCTCATAACTGTTCATAATTACCGCTCCTCATACTTTTTTAACTGCCCGCGTTACCTGCACGCTTCAAATTCATCCAGAAGCTGCTCAAATACGCGCAGCGCTTCTCCTACAACCTCCGGCTTCTCCATATCGATTCCGCAGAGCATTAAAAGCTCAACCGGAGTCATGGAACAGCCGCCCTTTAAAAATTCAAAGTATCCGTTCAGAGTTTTCTGATCCCCTTCGAGAATTCTTCCCGCAATCGCTGTGGCCGCCGCAAATCCCGTCGAATACTGATATACATAAAACGGACGATAGAAATGTGGAATCCTCTCCCACTCATAATCAATATCGGAATCCACGACCATGTCCTCGCCGAAATATTTCACATTGAGATCATGGTACAGCTTGCAGAGCGCATCCTTTGTGAGCGGGATCTCCTCCTGACACATCCGATGGGATTTCCACTCAAATTCCGCAAACAGTGCCTGCCGGAAGAACGTTCCCCGGAACTTCTCCAGAAACTGGTTTAACAGGAATTTTTTCTCTGCAGCGCTCTCCGCCCTGTTGATCAGATGTCTTAACAGCAGCACCTCGTTGCATGTGGAAGCCACCTCTGCAACGAAGATCTTATAGTGGGCATAGGTCGAGGTCTGGCTGTGGCCGGAATACCAGGAGTGGAGGGAATGGCCCATCTCATGTGCCAGTGTCAGGACAGAATCCATCGTATCCTCATAGCTCATCAGCACATACGGGTGTACTCCGTAAACGCTGTTGGAATATCCTCCGCTCCGCTTTCCCTGATTCTCATATACATCGATCCAGCGGCCGGAAAATCCCTGTCTTAAGATTGCGGCATATTCCTCTCCCAACGGCTTTAATCCCTCCAGGATCAGCTCTTTTGCCTCCTCAAAGGGTACGGTTCTCTCGTAATCCTCCGTGAGGGGAGCGTAAAGATCATACATGTGGAGTGTATCCACTCCAAGCTCCCGCTTCCGGATGGACACATACCGGTGCAGCAGAGGAAGGTTCTCCTCCACAGCCTTCAGAAGGTTCTCATATACCTGCTCCGGAATTTCATTCTCAGAAAGATAATATTCTCTGGACGAACCGTACTTTCTCATTTTTGCAAAGAAGCACGCCTGTTTGACATTTCCCTCATACATGGCCGCCACTGTGTTGGCATACTGCCGGTAGACGCTGTAATAAGCATGGAAAGCCGCCTCTCTCACGGACCTGTCACGGCTGGACAGGAGTTTTATGAACCGGCCATGGGTCACCTCGATCTTTTCCCCGTTCTCACCGTCGATCACCGGGAATCGAATGTCCGCATTGTTGAACATCCGGAAAATGTCAGACGGCGCCTGTGTCACGCCGGATGCCGCGCTTAAAATACGCTCCTCCGCCTCTGTTAACATATGCTCCTTCTTCGCGAGGATCCTCTTTAAATGCAGTCGGTAATGAGACAGTTCCGCCGTATTCAGGAACTCCTCCATGACCGTTTCCGGGATGGCGAGGATCTCCGGCTCCACAAATGCCGCTGCCTCCATAGCTCTCACCGACAGAGTCCCGACTCTGGACAGCAGCGCCTGAAACTCTCCCACAGTCGTATCCTCATCGCTTTTCTGCTGTGCGTACGCGAACAGCCTGGAAAACACCTCATCCAGCTTCCCGTCAAACGCAAGGAACTCCGCGAGAACCGCGGCGGACGACCCCAGGCGTCCCTGATACGTCTTATATACGGAAATCCCCTCTTCAGCTTCCTTTAGCAGCGAGTTCAACGCCTCTTTAGAAGGGATCAGATCCTCCAGATTCCACTTATACTTCTCTTCAATCTCTGATCGTTTTTTTAACTGCGCACCCATTTGTTATCCCCTCTCATTTCATAATACAATCCCATGATTCCCCATCAGATCAGTCCTGATACCAGCGGAACAACGACCACTGTCGTGAGTCCGGCAACCGCGATGGAAAGGCTGCCCATGGCTCCCTCGATCTCGCCCATCTCCAGCGCTCTGGCCGTGCCGATCGCATGGGCGGAAGTTCCGAGTGCCAGTCCTTTTGCGATCGGATCCCTGATCCCGATCAGTTTAAACCAGCTCTCAGCCGTAATATTGCCGAGAATGCCGGTAATAATGATGCTGACGATCGTAATCGTCACAATACCGCCCGCTTCCTCCGATACTCCCATGCCGATCGCTGTGGTGATGGACTTCGGAAGCAGGGATACATAATAAACATGATCCAGTTTAAACAGCATGGACAGCAGAAAAATGCTGAGTGTGCTTCCCGCCACGCCCGACAGAATCCCCGCCAGAACAGCAACCAGATTGTCCTTTAAAAGCCGGAGCTGCTTGTATAACGGAATCGCCAGGCAGACCGTAGCCGGAGTCAGGAAATAACTGATATAACCGGCGCCTTTATTATATTCCTCATAGGGAATTCCTGTTGCCGCAAGAAAAGCGATAACGAGAATGATCGCCACCAGAAGAGGATTTAAGATTCCCCAGCCCAGTTTCTTTTTCAGCCACATCCCGATGAGATACGCAAAAATACTGATAAAAAGCCCAAAATATAACGGCATTATTTTTCCTCCTTTTTCTGGTGGCGCAGCACGAACTCCGTCGTTTTTCCGGTGACTGTCATGACAAAAAATGTGGATACCACAGTAATCACAACTAACGGGACCAGTATCGCTTTCAGTTCTTCAAATTTTTCGATCAGCCCGACAGCCGCCGGAATAAACATGACCGGCATCACGTCAAGAAGAAGATTTCCCGTCGCGGACACGTCTTCCAGCTTTACCAGACCCGCGCATAAAAGTCCCAGCAATAAAAAGAGTCCGTACACACCGGCCGGAACCGGCAGCGGAATCCACACATTTAATATTTCACCCACCATGGTGATTCCGAAAATGATCGCGATTTCCTTCAAAAACTTCATAATTCTTCTCCTCCATTCCAACGAAGACAGCGTTTTTCCCGACTGTCTCCACGTGGATATCTTAGCACTCTCTTTCCCTGTCGGCAATAGAAAAAAAGAAACAAAATTTCTCTTGAAACGAGCGTTTTTTTTATACTATACTGTATCCAGCTATACTGTACCCCGGAAAGGAGAACACATGCCTGTTACCATTACCCCCAGTCTGGATTCCGCAAAAGAGGCGGCAGTCCGCTCCATGATCGGTGAAGCTCTGAAAAAGGAACCGGTCACAGTTTCCTTCCCATTCGAGGGAGCTTCTCTCTACGCACTCTTTGAGGACGGAGATACTGTCCTGTCCGCCCTGGCATTAACGAAAGAATCCCCGGATTCCATGGAATGCTGTGCGTTTACACACCCGGCATTCCGCCGCAGGGGGCTTTTTTCCGAACTGCTCGATCAGATTATGAACCGTATTCCGGAGGATACCGACCTGCTGTTTTATGCGGACCACAAAAGTGCGGACACAATGGCTTCGCTTGCGGCCCTGGAAGCCGAGCTGCTTTTTGACGAATATATGATGGAGCTTCCCGCCTCCGGGGCATTCCGGTTTACCGGTACTCCGACCTTAAAAAAGATTTCCGTATCTGAAGAAGTCCGGGACGGCGTCCGGACCCGCATTTACCGGAATGCATTCGGATCTCTCTGCATTTCCGTATTTTCTTCCTGTTACTATCTGTACGGATTCGAAATACGGGAACCATACAGAAACAGCGGGCATGGAACCGCACTTCTTCTTGCCGTGCTTTCCGACCTTTTTGCCATCGGGCCGCTCCCTGTCCGGCTTCAGGTATCCGGCAGCAATGAGGCAGCGCTTTCGCTCTATAAAAAAACAGGATTCCAGATCACTGAAATCCTGTCCTGCTATCTGTATTGATCTTCCGGTCCGGCAGGATTTTCCTCCGGGCCTAATCTCTGTCAAACCGGTAAGGAGATATCGGGTTTTCCTTATCTTCAATCTTCTTTCGGATCGAAAGCATTTTCCGGTCTGTCTGGGCGATGATCTCGGCGCATTCCTTCAGCTCCTCACTGATCTCTCCGGCATCATCCATATCTCGTTTATACTTCATCTGATGGTCGAGACTTGCCCAGAAATCCATTGCTATGGTCCGGATCTGCACCTCCACCCTCATTTTTTCTTTCCGGTCGCTGAAAAATACGGGAATCCTGATGATCATATGATAACTTCGGTATCCGTTCACTTTCGGACAGCGGATATAGTCCTTCACCATGAGCACTTCCACATCGTCCTGGCGCGCCAGCATCTCGGCAATCATATAAATATCATCCACAAAAGAGCAGATCACCCGGATTCCGGCTACATCATACAGATTTTCAGATATGGAACCGACACTCACAGGGTAACCGCGCCGCTTCAGTTTTTCCAGAATGCTGGCCGGTTTCTTAACCCGGGACTTGATCATCTGAATCGGATTTCTCTGATATCGGACTGCAAGATCATCATTCAGGACTTCCAGTTTTGTCTTGACTTCCCTGATCGCGCAGGTATACATCATCATTAATTCCCGAAACTGCTTTGCCTCCGAGAGGAAACTGTCCGGTATTTCAATAACGCCGGGAGCATTGACCGCGGACTGGACAAGCTCTCCGTTAGGATTCATACTGATGTTCATTTGTACACCCCTCATTGTTATTAATTCTGTCATTTCTTTCTTGTGTCATGTAATCTGTCACTTCTATTATAGCCCAGTTCGGCTCCTTAGACAATGACTGATTCTTTTTTAACGAAAGTTTTTCTCTTTTCTTTACAAGGCACAGAAACCGTGCTATGATAGCCGTGGAAAGCAGGATTTTTCCTTCTGTTCCGCTAGAGAATACAATATTGTATAAGCCTTGGAGGGGTAAAAAATGAAAACATTAGGTTATTACAACGGCAAGTTTGGTCCTCTGGAAGAAATGACAGTTCCGATGAACGACCGTGTCTGCTACTTCGGAGACGGTGTGTACGAAGCAACACTTGCCAGAAACGGCAAAATCTTTGCATTGAAGGAGCACCTCGATCGTTTCTTCAACAGCGCCGGACTTTTAAAAATAGAGATTCCGTATACAAAAGAGGAGCTTTCCGAAATTCTTTATGATCTTCTTGCAAAGATGGATGACTCCGAAATCTTTATTTACTGGCAGATGACCCGCGGAACCGCAATGCGTCAGCACCAGTTCCCGTCTGAAGACGTAAAGCCGAACCTCTGGGTATTCATGAAACCCGGAAAACACGGCGATCCGGACAAGCGCCTGAAACTGACCGATATGGAAGATACCCGCTTCCTCCACTGCAACATCAAGACTTTAAACCTTCTTCCCAACGTAATGGCGGCACAGAAGGCGGAGTCCATGGGCTGCCAGGAATGTGTGTTCCACCGCGGCGATATCGTGACCGAGTGTGCGCACAGCAATATACATATTATTAAGGACGGTGTTTTCAAATCCCATCCGACTGACCACTATATCCTTCCCGGCATCACCAGAATGCACCTGATCCAGATCTGCAAGGAGAACGGAATTCCGGTCGATGAAACTCCGTTCACCATGAAAGAATTAATGGAAGCCGACGAAGTCATCGTTTCCAGCGCTACAAAGCTCTGCGCGATCGCAGTGGAAATGAACGGCACACCGATCGGAGGCAAGGCCCCTGAGCTTTCAAAGCTTCTTCAGGACAAATATCTGGAGAAATTCAACAACGACACGAAATAGGAAAAGAAATAAGGACGCTTCGGATCAATTCCCGGTGCGTCCTTTTATTCTTTTTCCGTATTTCATGAAGTACGCTTTCGCTTACCGCTCTTCCACTCCGTTTTTCGCGCAGATATCCGCGAGACAGCAGCGGTTACAGTACGGCTTCGTCCGCGCGGTACATACCTCTCTTCCGTGATCCACCAGCCGGTGGCAGAAGTCATTTCCCTCCTCCGGCGGAATCAGCTTCCACAGGGCCATCTCCACCTTCTTCGGTTCCTTTATTCCGTCTACCAGACCGATCCGATTGACCAGTCGGATACAGTGGGTATCCGTCACGATGGCCGGTTTCCCGAACACATCTCCCATGATCAGGTTTGCACTTTTTCTTCCGACTCCCGGAAGCTTTAACAATGCATCAAAGTCATCCGGCACATTGCCGCCGTACTGCTCCCACAGGATCTTCATGCAGGCGCTGATATCACGGGCCTTACTGTGACCCAGGCCGCACGGTTTCACAATCGCCTCGATTTCATCGGGATCTGCCTGCGCCAGTGACTTCACATCCGGGAATTTTTCATACAGCTTCTCTACAACCACATTGACACGGGCATCCGTACACTGGGCTGCCAGACGTACACTTACTAAAAGCTTCCACGCCTCATTGTAATCCAGTGTACAGTCCGAATCCGGGTATTCTTTTTTCAGGCGCTCGATGACCTCAAGCGCCAGTTCCTCTTTTGTCATCTCCATCTCATTTCTCCTTTTTGGGCACGCTGTTTTCTTTCATCATAAAGTCCGCGTACTCCGTGAACGGCATCGGTTTCGCATAATAGAAGCCCTGGATCCGGTCCACCTTAAGCTCCCTGACAGAGTACATCTGTTCCTCTGTCTCAATTCCTTCCGCGACCACACAGAAGCCGGAATTATGCAGCATTTCCACCAGAAGCCGCAGCGACTCTTTCTCACGTTCTCCGCGTGTCAGCTTTTTAATCAGACTGGCATCCAGTTTTACTGTCTCAAACGGCATGTCCATCACCATGGCCAGATTGGAGTAGCCGATTCCGAAGTCATCGAGATAGAACCTCACGCCTTCGCCTGAAAACTCCTTCATAACTTCCTGCACCTTTTTCGGCTCCTCGGCCATGATCCTCTCCGTGATCTCAAGCCCGATCAAACCCGATGGAATTCCATAGGAATCCCGGAGCTTTTTTGCATGCTCAAGGAAATCCGGAGCCAGAAGCTGCCTGATGGAAATATTGACGGAAATCCGCTCCAACGGCAGTTCCCTGTGGCTGGCGATAAACCGGATCACCGACTCCATGACCTGCCAGCTGATCTCGCCGATCAGTCCGTTCTTCTCCGCAAGCGGAATAAATTCACCGGGCGGGATAAACACGCCCTCTTCATTTTTTAGTCTCAGAAGCGACTCGCCCGTACAGAAACTGTCGCTCTCAACATCGTAGATCGGCTGGATATACACTTCAAAGCCATGGTCCCGGATCGCTTTCTTTATCAGTTCCAGAACATACTCTTCCCGATCATACTGCTTTTTCAGTGCACTGTCAAAGCAGAGGACGGCGTCTCCTCCGGATTCCCTGATACAGGAAAGCGCATATTCAAGCTTTTCAACCGCCATGTTGGCGTCATCACAGGAAATACCGGTACTCCCGTGGGCAATGCTGGTTCTCACGCGGATCTGGGGGTTCTGATTGATCCATGGCAGATCAAATCGGTTCCTGATCTTCCTTACGATATCTTCCTCTCTCTCCGGATCGGTGGATGTTCCCATCAGAAGAAACGTGGTGTTGCCAAAACGGCAGACCTGATAGCCCGGAAAGTTCTGTTCCAGAAAGCCGGCGACCAGAAACAGAACCGTATCACCCTGCCTGACTCCGTACATCTTGTTGACATCTTCAAATTTTTCCAGATATACCATGATCAGGTGAAGTGTCTCACCCTGTTTCTTTCTGGCCTCGATCTCCTGAATAAAATTCACACGTCCCGGCAGTCCGGTCAGGGAATCCCGACCGTTTCTGCTTGCCTGGAAATTAATGAAAAGAACGATATCTGCCAACGCCGCCAGTGTTCCGGTCAGAATGATATTCGGGGCGGCAATCTGTGCTGCGGCAATCAGGATCGCCAACGTCGGAATGATCTGAACAAGACGCCTGATCGAATGGCTGATCACCTCACGGTTTTTCATGTAACAGACGCAGAACATTCCCACTTCAATCAGCAGCGGGACGAAACCGATCTTATTAAGCGGCCCGCGCTCGTACCCGTTTTCCGAGATCCGGAAGATCCAGCCGCCCCTGATATTGGCAAGGTTAAAGATCAGAAGCAGCAGGGCGAAACCGATGATGATCTCCGCCGCGCGTCGATAGCAGCACCTGTCCGGCAAGTGCTCAAACATGATGTAAAAGCAGTAAAATGCCATGACGGAAAACGTCATATCCAGCGTGATAAAATAGAGAGTGTTGAGAAACATATTGATCCAGTAGGGGATCCCCGGACCGATGCGCAGAACTGCAGTCGATGCGATATCAAGGCCGATGGTTCCCATGGAAAGGATCAGACACAGAGAAAACAGGCGGTACCTGTTATTGTTGTGATTTCTCCTGTCAATATGAAACAGAGACAGCACTCCGACTGTCACGAACGACATGACTTCCATTTCTATTGAAAAATCCATAGTAGTTCCCTTTCCCTGCGGAATCTGTTTTACAAATTCATCATAACACTGATTTCGTCAATTTTCAATGTTAATCCCCTGCGAAGGATGATTATCCTGAATCAGAATTCTGATTGCCCGGGCTTCACACCTTGTCCTCCGGCTGCATAGAATAAAACAAAAAGGAGAATAACCTATGTTCTGTAATGAATCGTTCTGCACATATATTACACCGAGGTGATACGATGAGTTCCTGTGAATTTACTATGCTAATTTCTTCACTGGCCTGCGGTATTGCTGAGGGAAAATCAGCCGAGGAAATCGCGCTGATCAGCTCTGTGTTCATGCAGTTGGGCGACACTCTGACTACCATTGCTGCCCATAAAGTGCTGTGCGCTCCCGAGGATTCCGGTTAGAATATCCCCGGGAGCGCATACTCCATTGACTGTCTCAAACCTTCTTAAATTCTTTTCTCGCCAGGTCGATCAGCTGTCTGGTTCCCACTGATGGCTTCTGATTCGCATTCCAGATCAGCCGGATCTTTATTTCTGAACAGTCCCTGAGCGGGATTTTCGCGATTTTATCATTTTTTTCCAGTACACCGTCAAAAAAGACAGCGGCTGCCGCATTTCCCTCGACCATCCTCTGAATCGAGGCGATCTGATTCGTATGTACGATCACATTGGGACTTCGGTCCAGTTTTTTATAACATCGGTAAATATAGCTGGTAAGGAATGAATCCTCCGGCAGCAATGCAAGAGGCACATCTGCAATATCCGCAAGCGACACCGCTTCCTGCTTTGCCAACAGATGGTCTGCAGAAACACAAAAGTAGAGTTTTTCGGAACATAACTCAAATGATCGGAACGAGGGGCCTGCCTGCCGGTCCAGAGAAACGATCGCCGCGTCCAGCGTCCCCCCCTGTATCATCGCAAGATTGGTCAGCGTTCCTTTCTCAACGATCTCCAGTCGGTTTCCCGGATACTATCTGCAAAAGGCGGCGAACAGTCTGGGAAAAACAACGGCGGAAAGCATATAGGGAACTCCCAGCCTGACGTTGTGCTTTACATTCCCGAGCTCCGACATCTGCTCGCAGAAAGAATCCACGTGTTCCAGCAGTTTCTCTGCTTCTTTGTAAAAGATCTCACCCTGTTCTGTCAGGACAATTCCCCTGCTCTTCCGACGGAATAAGACCAGCCCGAACTCGTCTTCCAGTTCATGAATCGCATTGGAAAGACTGGGTTGTGACACGTGAAGCTCGGCTGCTGCACGCGTCATGTTCTGGTACCTGCACACCGTCTGAAAATATTTCAATTGTGTCAACCTCATGAGCAACCTCCTGCCGCAAGATATTGGATTTGACTATATCACGGAAAAATTTTACTATTGGACTTGCGATCCGTGATCCTGTACACTAGTATGTAGTATAAATCAAGAATCAAAATGTTTCAACAAATTGGAAAGGAGGAACTCATGAACAAAAAATTATGGACACTCTTTAAAACCTGCTTTATAATCAGCGCCTGCACATTCGGAGGCGGCATGGTCATCATTTCCATGCTTCAGAAAAAGTTTGTGGAGGAGCTGCACTGGATCGGGCAGGATGAGATCATGGACATGGTGGCGATCGCCCAGTCCTGCCCCGGCGTCATGGCTGTTAATACCTCGATTATTATCGGATATCATATCGCCGGGATAACAGGCGCTGTTCTCACAATGTTCGGTACCATCATGCCGCCCATGATCATTCTTTCTGTTATTTCCGTATTTTACGTTCAGTTCCGAAACAATGTGATCATCGCTCTGATTCTGAAAGGCATGCAGGCCGGTGTTGCCGCAGTCATGATTCATGTATCGGCAACCATGATCAACAATGTATTGAAAGACAAAAACATCCTGTCCCTGCTGATGTTAATCGGTGCCTGCGCGGCAGCAGTCATGTTCCAGATCGATATTGTTTTCATTCTGATCGTCTGCGGTATCATCGGCGGCATTTCCGTCTGGCTGGGAGAAAAAGGAGGAACACAATGATTTACCTTGAATTATTCCGTACATTTTTCCTGATCGGTCTGTTCAGCTTCGGAGGCGGTTATGCCTCCATGGAACTGATTCGCAGTCGGGTCGTCACGCAGCAGAACTGGATGACCAATGCTGAATTTACAGACATCATTTCCATAGCGGAAATGACCCCGGGGCCCTGAGGCGTCAATATCGCCTCTTTCGTCGGCACCCGGACAGCAGGTGTTCCGGGGACCCTGACAGCCACCATCGCCTATGCGCTTCCCGCCATGGTGATCGTCATGATTCCCGCCAATGTCTATGACCGGTATCGTTCCCTGCATGGTGTCCAAGGTGTATTAAAGGGGCTTCGCCCCGCGGTTGCCGCCATGGTCCTCTCTGCCGCTCTGAAGCTGACCGGCAATGCATGGTGGGGCGGTCTGGACAGGTTTGGCCTCTCCAATACCAACTGGATCGCGGTCCCGGTAACTCTTGTAATGCTCTTTCTTCTCTCAAAAAAGAAGCTCGGGCCGGTACAGGCAATTCTGACCAGCGGAGTCGTCGGAGCTGTTCTCTATGCGATATTCGGATGAGATTTGTAGTTATGCCGGAATCCTCTCTGAAAACCGGCTTCCGAGAGGTTTGTCACGGAAGCCGACTAAAAAGGGGAGGAGTTCTATGTAAGTCTCATTATTCCGTTTTTCTTGCTCCTGATCGGAATAACTCTTTGGCAACTGTTCCGCCTCCTTTTTGACCAAATTTATATATAGTCAGATGAATCGGAAGTTGACGAGTTAAAGCTTACATATCATAATGTATTCTTCTTCGTTTTCTTCAATAAGTTCCAAAAAGGAACCGCAGAAGTGCCGGAAAGCGCCAAAGAGAGCTGAGGAGGTCTGTCTGAAGGTTCAGACATAGGTTTGGGATCAAGAGTTTGTCAATCCGAACAGAAAGTCGGCAACAAACAGTAATTTACCGTTTCAATACGAATTCCTGAACTGGACTTCCAAATTCTTCTACCAGTTTCCCCTCAACAAAACCTAATCGTTTGTAAAATGCCCTTGCAGCTATACCTTCCGGTACTCCCTCTCGATGTGTCGTAACAATTATATCATCACTTGAATCCATCAATGTAAGCATATAGGATACCATTTTTTCTGCAATATGCTGTCTTCGATGCTCAATATCAACAGCTAAAAAGCAGAGCATATGGTTTTCTTTAGAAAAAAGCAGTGTGCCAACTATCTTATTGTGACTTTTTGCACAGATTGCTGATTCTTTGTTTATAAACTCTAACACAGTATTTCTATGTTCATTCAGAGCTTCTGTGGTTTCGAGTCCAGGAAAATCGTCTTTCACTTTATTTACAAGGTCCATCCAACCGTCAATATCACTTATTTTTCCAAGTATGATTTCCATTTTCTCACCTCCCCCAACGCCCCGGTATCGGAAAACCCGGTGACGGTAATCCAGATATGCCCTGCCGAACGTAGCAGTCAGATAGCGCTCCTCCTGCAGGATCTGCAGGTGCAGCATTACGATTGCAAAAACAGTGAACATTCCTGTCAGCAAGTTACAGTACATGAGCAGCATGCCGATATATTGCAAATCAAAGCCCCAAAAAGCTGGATTCCGGCTGTAAGCGTAAATACCGTCAGTTACGAGTTCTGTTTTGTCTTTGACCGGGATACCGGCGCGCCAGCTATTCTTCATACAGAATACGGAGATCAAAAAGATCAGATCACCGACTAAACCGACGCAGAACCCGGTAAAGCGGGTGTTTGCAGGCAGATGACTCCATCCAAATCCGATGGACAGCAGCTGCGCGGGGATGATCCCCACGGTAGCAATCCCCATCAGCGTTTCCAATGTGTGGGTCTGTGCGTCTTTTCCGCGCCCGATCTGCATTGTTTGGATGCCGCGGCGTTTCTGCAGCCATTGTTTGACAAGATAAATGCCGTAAAATATTGCCAAAACCGACAGAGCAAGCAGACGGTAGGGGATGGCTGTTTCCTGCCCCCAAATCTTCGGCCATACGGTTCCATTGCTGTACAGCGCAAAGAAACGGCGAAACTCCCCTTTGTCGAACGCGCCGTTGCAGAGAGCCAGGCAGGGGATTTCTCCGCTGGGCTGCATTCAGAAAAAGGGCGATACAGTTCAGCCCCAGAGCCAAGGGCAGATACCAGTTGGATTCCCCCTCCGGAATAACAGTAAGTATGGACTGCACCAGGAAAAAGACCGCGCCAAGCTCAAACAGGAGTGTCAAAACATTCAGGAAGGTCGCCTTTTTCCAGAACGCCAGCACAAACAACAGCATCACTGTATCCACATACAGCCCATGCAGGATGTGAGTGATTTGCACGCTCCATGGGAAAGACAGCTCCGGATGTCCCACGGCATAGATGACAAAGCCAATGGCGGCAGCCGACAGCACACAGGCTGGGATAAAGAACCGCTTTTTCATATCATCACTATTTCCTTTCGCTTTTCCAGTCTCACAACACCGTATTCGTCGGCATCCACAATTCCATATTTGAATTCATAGCCCATTTTTCGATAGAACGATACTGCGAGCCGACCTCGGTGCGCCAGGCCCGGCGGAAGTATTCATCTGCTTCCAGGGCTTCAACGATCTTCCTGCCCACGCCTTGACCCTGATAGTCCGGCAAAACAGCAAATTCATCACCGCCTCGGAACCTACGAAGCGTGACTGTCTCCATATATGAACTCCATTTGCGTCATTTTATTTCAGAATCCCAACCGTCCGTGAGACCGGCAGGCTTTCTCGCCCTCTTTTTTTCGGGCGGACGCACTGCCAAAGAAAATGAAGGCAACAGACAGCATGTCTGTAAATCCTGTTTTTGTCCAATAAAAGCCCTTCCGGCAGCAAATAATAGCTCAGAATTGTGATTCCGTAAAAGACGATGAATTTGTCGTTTCTTTCTCATCTTCGTCATTCTTTTCCGGTTGATATCCTTTGCAGGAAATCCAGGCAATCCGTATTCAATCTTGACAACTGTTCTCTTGGTTCGACCTCGCTCTTCACCTGATCCAGCGCGCCTGCCAGAATGGGGATGCAAGGGACAGATCGCACAGTCCCATATGTCCGGTTCCTGCATAGTAGATGTTTTCGTAATTCTCATTTTCGCTTTCGAGGAAGTTTGCATTATTCCGGTACTGCTTCCACTCAGATAAGTGGGAATAGCTTGCATCAGAATAGACATTCAGAACCGGGATCTCATAATCGGAATCATCCATGATATATTCACCATCCTGTATCCCTTTGATGTCATACATACAGGGTAATCCTAATGCGATGACGCCCACCACATCCGTCCGAGTCCTTGCCATTCCCAAAGCGGCGGAATGTCCCAGGGTAACAAAACGGCTGGTATCCGCAGTTGCGTATTTGTCCAGGTATTTTCCGTCGGAATGGAGCGTATCAAAGGCATGTCCGGGATGACCGATAGCCAGGACAACATAGCTGTGGCTGGCAAACTCTCTGTACAGGCTCAGGTTGTTGTCGATGCTACCGCAGGAGCCGTGGGATGCGATTACCACAGGCAGCTTTGCATCGAGGTTGTCATAGCCCTTTGGATACCAGGCGCGAACCTGTACCTCCCGCAAGCTTCCGTCCTTCAGGAACGGGTCTAGTTGATCCTCAGTCACCCAGTAGTCCTCACAGGCGATTTCATACAGCCCTGTGGTCTCGATTTCATCATACCGCGGAAAAAGGATGCTTTTCCCAACGATAGTAAGTGCTGCAATGATGATACAAATAGCA
>JALEWG010000039.1 GCA_022788065.1 Lachnospiraceae bacterium
GCGTCGGGCTTTGCGTCCGAGGTTCCCATAACTGCCAGACGAAGCGCGGAATGCCCCGCAAATGTCATGATGTTGGCAGAGAGAGGCACCGTATCCAGAAAGCTTCTGTATCCTGCAAGCCCCGTAAACTCTGTCAGATGCTGCCGTTCCAGCGCTCCCAGCATGATGGAGCTCGTCTCCACAAGCGCCGCACTCTCCGGCAGAACCGGGAAGCAGCTGCTTCCGCACTGGCCGGCAACCTCGGTCGTGATACCCTGGGATATTTTACATAATCTTGCATAATCCTGACCGGCAACCATATCTCCGTGGGAGTGTACGTCGATAAATCCGGGAGTCAGCGTAAGTCCCGCGCCGTCCAGTACCCAGACCGCGTCCTCATTTCCCTCCGCCATATGGATTTTTCCGTCTTTTACTGCCACCGATCCCCGGAAAGCCGGGGCCCCGGTCCCATCAATAATTTCCGTATTCTTTATCAGTAAGTCAAACATTTCATTATCCTCCGTGTTCTATTATCGTTGTTTTTTTCCTGTTTGTCAACGAAACCTTTGTCCTATTCATCTGCAATGCATATTATGCATTATTTTTTAATATTTATAAATTTTCTCTTGACTTTTCGAGGTTTGCGATGTATATTTATGAAGCATAAATGATGACTGATGACGGAGGAATTCACCATGAAAGAAAAAGTAATTTTAGCATATTCCGGCGGACTGGACACAACCGTTCTGATTCCGTGGTTAAAAGAAAACTATGACTATGAAGTAATCTGTGTATGTATCGATGTGGGACAGGGAAATGAGCTGGACGGCCTGGAAGAACGTGCCAAATACTGTGGCGCTTCCAAACTATACATTGAACATGTAACCGACGAGTTCTGCGACGAATACATTGCCCCGTGTGTAATGGCCAACGCTACCTACGAAAATAAATATCTGCTCGGCACCGCGATGGCGCGTCCGTTAATCGCAAAGATCCTGGTTGATATCGCCAAAAAAGAAGGCGCGGTTGCCATCTGCCACGGTGCGACAGGCAAAGGAAACGATCAGGTACGTTTCGAGCTGGGAATCAAGGCTCTGGCTCCGGAGATGAAGATCATTGCTCCGTGGAGAACCTGGGATATCAAGTCCCGTGAGGAAGAGCTGGAATACTGTGCGGCCCATCACATCGAGCTTCCGTTCAAAGCAGACAACAGCTACAGCCGTGACCGCAACATCTGGCATATCAGCCATGAGGGACTGGAGCTGGAAGATCCGGCGCAGGCTCCCAACTATGACCACATGCTGGTTCTCGGCGTAACTCCTGAAAAAGCTCCGGAAGAGGAAGCAGAACTCACCATCTCCTTTGAAAAAGGCGTTCCGATCGCATTAAACGGCGAGAAAATGAAATTCTCCGCTCTCCTTGAAAAGCTCAATGAGTTGGGCGGAAAACACGGAATCGGCATCACCGATATCGTGGAAAACCGTATGGTCGGCATGAAGTCCCGCGGCGTCTATGAGACTCCAGGCGGCACGATCCTGATCGAAGCCCACAAGCAGTTGGAGGAACTGATCCTCGACAAAGAGACTCTGAAATATAAAAAGAACATCGACAACGAGTTTGCCGATGTGGTATATTCCGCAAAATGGTTCAGCCCGTTACGTGAAGCACTTCAGGCATTCGTAGAATCCACACAGAAATATGTAACCGGCGACTGCAAGATGAAGCTCTACAAAGGCAATATCATCAAACAGGGAACTACTTCCCCGTACTCCCTGTACAATGAAAGTATCGCCTCCTTCACAACAGGTGATCTCTACGACCACCATGACGCGACCGGATTCATCAATCTTTACGGCCTCTCCACAAAAGTCCGCGCCATGAAGATGGCCCAGGTGGAGAACAAATAATCGCTCTGAACTCTTTCAACTTAAATCCGCCCGCTGTCCGGATCTCTTCCGGGTGCAGCGGGCGGAACTCTTTTTCGTCCCGACACCACAGAGCGGCCTACGCACCGAATCAGCGACATGGCACTCCTTTAGTGTATCTCAAAAGTAAACCTCAGATCGTTTTCCAGACTGCCGTTGAAAAATGAAACAGTCAGTTGTTTGACTTGATTGGCAGCAGCAAATTCTTCTGTGATCTTCTGTGACAACAGGTATTCCCTGACATCTTCGCTTATCGTCTCCAGATTCGTAATCGTCTCCTTTTCTCTCCCGGATTCAAAGCAGGCATCCTGCACAGAATATCCGACATACAACTCCTGTGTCTCCGGAACCACTCCAAATTTCCTAAGACTTAAATCCGGATTGATCTCCTGGTATTGAAACGCCAGAGTTTGAACGGCATACTCATCTTCCGGCTGTTCAGCAAATGCTGTCTCATTCATCACGGAGTAGGAAGTCTCGGTATTGCAGAGTTTTCCCTGATTCAAATCAAGAACATTGATATCGATTCCTTTCACTTTCAGACGGATGTAGCTGTACTGTTCCAGATATTCCGGGATCTCTTCCGTCAGTTGCTTAGCAAGTTCAAAACTGTTTTCCTGTTTGCCCGTATCAATCACGACATCTATTTTGAGAATTAAATTGTAAAGGGATTTGTGATTTTGTCCCTTTATGACAGACAAAGAATCTTTTTCTATCGTTACCGCTCCCAGTTCGACATGTTCATATTCTTTTAAAAGTGCTTTCACTTCGTTTGTGAAATACTCTTCACTGGAATCCAGAGGGATTTGTTCGATTTGAACTTTCAGTTTATCGATCTCACTCATATCCCATGCCTGCATCTCTTCTGCCGTCGGAAGCTTCTGTAACGATGTCCTGGTATCATTCGATTCATGCCGCAAGATCCATGCCGCAAAAATAAGAAATACAACCGAAAAAGCAATCACTATTCTTTTCTTCATTCTACTTCCTCAGAATAAACTGCCCCAGTCTCTTCTCCGTCTGCTCCCCGTCAAGAAGCGCCGGCTCGCCTGCCATGAAAACGTGATGGATTCCCACCGGCTTCTGGAACGGATTTTCATAGGTGGCTTTGTCAGATACGGTCTCCGGATTAAACACGGTAATATCCGCGACCATGCCCTCTTTCAGAACGCCGCGGTCCGTAAGTCCGATGTACTCCGCCGACTGCCCGGTCATCCTGCGCACAGCAGTCTCCAGACTGCAAAGGTTCTTCTCTCTGGCAAGTCTTAAGAAACGCGGGAACGTGCCGAAGTTTCTCGGGTGGGGCTTTCCTTTATTGTCCTCCGGAGCCAGAGAGTAGGAAACGCCGTCACTTCCGATGCAGAAATCATTCTGGCTTAACATCACATCCACATCGGACTCGCACATTGCAAAGGAAATGCAGGTCGCTCCCGCGTTCGTCTCCACACAGACCTTCGCAGCAGCCTCCGCCATAGAGATCCCCTGTTCTTCGCTGATCTGCCAGATGGTCTTTCCGTCGGCCTCCGGATACCTTCCGTTTGTCGTGACCACATAAAGCGCCTCACCGTCCGCCTTCGTTGCAAAGGTCTTTTCCAGCTCCGCCATCAGAACCGGACGTTTTTCAGGATCCTTTAAGTATCCGATTGCTGTCTCCTTGCCGCCCTGAATGGACCATTTGGGGAAGGAATTGGTGATTCCGGAGGAAGCCGCCGTGTACGGATACACATCGACCGTCACATGAACGCCGGCCTTCTGGGCATTATGTACATTCTCCGCGAATTCCGCAGCTTTTCCCCACGCGGCACGGCTGCTGGCCTTGAAGTGGGCAATGTGGACATGAGCGCCGGTCCGGCGGTTGATCTCGTACATCTCCTCCAGCGCCTCCGGCGTCCGTAGATTCTGGTAGCGCATATGGGACGTGATGATTCCGTTGTACGCAGAGACCACTTCTCCCAACGCACAGAGCTCGTCCTGATCGGAGGAAACGCCCGGCGTGTATCCGAGACCCAGAGAAAGTCCCCATGCTCCGGCCTTCATGTCCGCGTCAAGGAGTGCCTTCATCTCGTCCAGCTCCTCCGGTGTTGCCTTTCTGTTTTCGTACCCCATGACGCCGCAGCGGAGGGCGCCGTGACCAATGAGCGGGATCAGATTGGTTCCCATATCTTTTCCGTCCCGCTTTACCTTCTCCAGGAACTCCGCAAATGAGGAGGACGCATAAGCTTCCACGTCTTTTCCTGCATACTGGCGGATCCGGTCCATATGCTCCTTCGGGCAGGGATAGATCGTGCTGCCGCACTGGCCTGCCAACTCACTGGTCACTCCCTGATAGATCCGGCTCTGCCCCCGGTTGTCCAGAAGAAACTGGGTGTCGGAGTGGGAATGGATATCGATGAAGCCCGGAGCCGTCACAAGACCGGTCCCGTCGATGGTAAGCTCCGCCTCTCCCTCGATCTTCGGCGCGATCTTTACGATCCGTCCATCCTGCACTGCCAGATCGGCCTCATAGGCCGGTGCTCCGGTTCCATCCACGATCCGGCTGTTTTTAATTAAAAGCTGATACATAAAAACTCCCCCTTTATAAAAAACGCCGCCACACAGAGAAATTCTCCATACAACGGCGCATTTGTTCCTGTCAGATCTTTCTTATCTGTAGCAGACCTTATTATTTGCCTGCAGCAGCCTTTGCTTCTTTAATCTTCTGTGTAAGAGCCGGAACAATCTTGTTCAGATCGCCAACTACGCCGTAATCAGCCACGTCGAAGATCGGAGCTGTCTCATCTTTGTTGATTGCAATGATGATATCAGACTCTTCCATACCTGCTACGTGCTGGATCGCACCGGAGATACCGATTGCGAAATATACATGCGGACGAACGGTCTTACCTGTCTGGCCGACCTGAAGATCCTTCGGCTTCCAGCCTGCATCTACAACTGCACGGGAGCAGCTTACGGTGCCGCCGATCGCCTCTGCAAGATCCTCCAGAATCTTGAAGTTCTCCGGGCTTCCAACACCACGGCCGCCGGAAACAAGGATCTTTGCATCCATGATATCGGCAACGTTGGAAACAGCCTTAACAACTTCCATGATCTCAACATATTTCTCATTCGGAATAAATCCCGGATTGAACTCGATCACTTCCGCTTTTCTTCCGGCCTCTCTCGGGAGCTTCTGCATAACGCCCGGACGAACGGTAGCCATCTGCGGACGGAAATCCGGGCAGGCGATCGTTGCGATGGTGTTTCCGCCGAATGCCGGACGGGTCATAAGCAGCTGACCATGCTTCTGCTCTTTGCCCGGTGTCGGAACAAGCGGGAAATCTCCGATGTCAAGCTGTGTACAGTCAGCTGTCAGACCTGTATGTACGCGTGCGCATACACGCGGACCAAGGTCACGGCCGATTGCAGTTGCACCGATTAAGAAGATGTCCGGTTTGTAGGTTTCGATTACAGATGCCAGAGCATGTGTGTACGGCTCGGTTCTGTACTCTTTTAATTCCGGATCGTCGATCACAAGAACTTTGTCAGCGCCGTACTCGGCAAGCTCGTCCACAAGGCCTTTTACATCATGGCCAACTAATACTGCTGTAACAGTTGTATCCAAATCTTTTGCTAAATCTTTGCCTTTACCAATCAGTTCTAAAGCGATACTGCTTACCTTGTTATCAACCTGCTGTGCAAAGACATATACACCCTTATATTCTGCTAAGCTCATCACTATTCACCACACTTTTCTTTTATTTGCTTAAATGACATGTTTCTCTGTAAGTTTGCCAACGATATAGTTTACGGATTCTGTCGGATCCAGAGCAACCTTCTCGCCTGCGCCCTTTCTTACTTTGTCAGATGCTTTTGCAATCTGAGTCGGGGATCCCTTAAGACCAAGGTTGGAATCAAGAACATCCTTCAGGTCATTTCTGCCCCAAACGGTGATTTCTTTCTTATATGCATCGAAAATTCCGCCCGGAGTCATGTAACGCGGCTCATTTAATTCGGAAAGTGCTGTAATTAAGCACGGCATTTTAGCCTTTAACATATGATATCTGTCATCAAACTGACGTTTTACGATAACACTGTCGCCATCGATCTTGATTTCCTGCGCATAGCTGATTACCGGGATGCCGAGATGCTCGGAGATCTGCGGACCAACCTGTGCGGTATCGCCATCGATTGCCTGACGGCCTGTGATGATCAGGTCATACTCCAGATTGCGGAGTGCGCCTGCAAGTGTCTGGGATGTTGCCCATGTATCTGCGCCGCCGAGTACACGGTCGGTAACAAGGATACCGTTGTCAGCACCCATAGCCATAGCCTCACGAAGAACCTCTTCTGCCTTCGGAAGACCCATTGTAACGACTGTAACCTCTGCGCCATACTGATCTTTTAAGCGAAGAGCTGCCTCCAGACCTGCTTTATCGTCCGGGTTCATAATTGTAAGCATTGCTGCTCTGTCAAGTGTTCCATCCGGTTTAAACTTTACGCCGCCCTTGGTATCCGGCACCTGTTTAATACAAACAACTACTTTCACTGTATTTCACTCCTTATTCTTGTTTTCTTTGTGATGGTCTTCCCGCAGTGTCAAAGTATTCTTTCCGATTACTTTAACAGATTGCCGGAGATAACCATTCTCTGAACTTCACTTGTACCTTCGTAGATCTCTGTAATCTTTGCATCACGCATCATACGCTCTACGTCGTACTCTCTGATGTAACCATAACCACCATGGAGCTGAACAGCCTTTGTTGTTACTTCCATAGCAACCTCTGCTGCATACAGTTTTGCCATAGCTGCCTCTACAGAATAGGATTTCTGAGTAGCCTTAGCCATAGCTGCACGGTATACCATGTACTGAGCTGCCTGTACTTTTGTCGCCATATCAGCAAGCTGGAACTGTGTGTTCTGGAACTGTGCGATGGAGCGGCCAAACTGCTTTCTTTCTTTTACGTATTCGATCGTTCTCTCAAGAGCACCCTCTGCAAGACCAAGAGCCTGTGCAGCGATACCGATACGTCCGCCGTCAAGAGTATGCATAGCGATCTTGAAGCCCTCGCCCTGTTTTCCTAACATGTTCTCCTTCGGGATACGGCAGTCTGTGAAGATCAGCTCGTATGTGGAAGAACCGCGGATACCCATCTTGTTTTCCTTGGTACCGAAGGAGAAGCCCGGTGTTCCTTTTTCTACGAGGAATGCGGAGATCTCTTTCTGCTTTTTGCCGCGCTTTTCAACGATGCCTGTAACTGCAATGATAACGTAAACGTCAGCCTCTTTACCGTTTGTGATAAAGATCTTGGAGCCGTTTAATACCCACTCGTCACCATCAAGAACAGCCTTTGTCTGCTGGCCCTGCGCGTCTGTACCTGCGCCCGGCTCAGTTAAGCCGAATGCGCCTAACTTCTCGCCTTTTGCAAGCGGGATCAGGTATTTCTGTTTCTGTTCTTCTGTACCGTAAGTCTGGATCGGATCGCAGCAAAGGGAAGTATGT
>JALEWG010000040.1 GCA_022788065.1 Lachnospiraceae bacterium
GGGGACAGAAAAAGTCGCAAATTTGCGGCTTTTTTTGTTGCGTTTTTTTAAGAAAAAACCTTGCCATTTTGCGGTAAATGTACTAAGATTATATCAGAAGTGGTGAAAAGTGGGTTAAAGTGGAGTGAAATGGGGAGTAAATGGTTCCCTATGGAGCGCACGGATAACAGGAGATAACGATGTTCATTGGAGAGTACAGTCACACAATCGATGCAAAAGGCCGTCTGATTGTACCGTCCAAATTCCGTGAGCAGCTGGGCGATGAGTTCGTTGTGACAAAGGGATTGGATGGCTGTCTTTTCGTGTACGAAAATTCTGAATGGAAATCCTTTGAAGAAAAGCTTCACGCACTTCCTCTTACAAATGCCAATGCCAGAAAATTTACAAGGTTTTTCCTGGCCGGAGCCAGCCTGTGCGAGGTGGACAGGCAGGGAAGAATACTGATCCCTGCGGTGCTGAGAGAATTTGCGAATCTGGAGAAAGATGTGGTCCTTGTGGGCATCGGAAGCCGGATCGAAATATGGAACAAGGCATTGTGGGCCGAAAAGAACGTATATGATGATATGGAAGAAATCGCAGAAAATATGGAAGGGCTTGGCATATGATATTTGAACACAAATCCGTTCTTCTTTATGAAACCGTGGACAGCCTAAATATAAAGCCCGACGGGATTTATGTGGACGGAACTCTTGGCGGCGGAGGACATGCTTTCGAAGTCGCAGGCCGTCTCGGTGAAAACGGAAGACTCATCGGAATCGACCAGGATGCAGATGCCGTTGCGGCAGCGACGGAGCGCCTGGCCCCATTCAAAGAGAAAGTTACCATTATCAGGAGCAATTACCGGAATATCCGGGAGGTGCTCGAAGGATTAGGGATTCAAAAGGTAGATGGTATTTATCTCGATTTAGGTGTTTCCTCATACCAGCTGGACACGGCAGAGCGAGGATTCACCTATCGGGAAAATGCCCCTCTGGACATGAGGATGGACCAGAGAAACGAAAAAACGGCAGCTGACATTGTCAACGAATACAGTGAAGCAGAGCTGTTTCGGATTATTCGCGATTACGGGGAAGACCGGTTCGCGAAAAATATCGCAAAGCACATTGTGAAGGCAAGAGAAAAAGAGCGGATCGAGACAACAGATCAGCTGGTGGAGATTATTAAGGCTGCGATTCCGGCCAAAATACGGGCGGAGGGCGGACATCCCGCCAAGCGGACCTTTCAGGCGATCCGGATTGAACTGAACAGAGAACTGGAGGTCTTAAATGACTCCATCGATACAATGATCGATCTCTTAAATCCGGGCGGAAGACTTTCCATTATCACGTTCCATTCGCTGGAAGACCGGATCGTAAAGACGAGATTCCGGACCAATGAAAATCCGTGCACATGTCCTCCGGATTTCCCGGTGTGCGTTTGCGGAAAAAAGAGCAGGGGAAAAGTCGTGACGAGAAAGCCGATCGTGCCGGATGACAGGGAAGTCGAAGAAAATAAGCGCTCGAAGAGTTCAAAACTGAGAGTATTTGAACGGATCTAGAGCGGGAGGGAGTGATGGTATGGCAGCAGCAAGAAGCCGCAGAAATACAGCACAGACAGAATATGTTGCAGGAAATACAGCCAGAGAACTGAATCGGGAGGTTAAACCGGCTGTCCGCAGAGAGAGTCATACTGTTACAGTAAGAAGAAACCAGGAAAGAGCGCTGCCGATGGATCTGCCGTATGTGATCATTCTTACGATCGCGGCAGTCTGCACACTTTATCTTTGTGTCAGCTATCTGAAGCTTCAGTCATCCATTACGGCGAGACTGAACCATATCGAGACTCTTGAAAAAGAGATCGAAGTCCTGAAGGCGGACAATGACGCGCTGGAGACACGAATTAATACATCTGTGGACCTGGACTATATTTATAAGGTGGCAACAGAGGAGCTGGGCATGGTATATGCCAACAAAAACCAGGTCCGGCTGTATAATCGGACGGAAAGCGAGTATGTTAGACAGTATGAAGACATCCCAGAACGGTAATAGAAAACGGAAGAGAGTACTGACAGAGTACATGCAGGAAAAGCTGGCGATTACGGTTCTCGTAATTACGCTGGCTTTGTTTGCACTTGTGGCAGTTCTCTACAGCATGATCGATGAAAAAGGGGAAGAATATGCACAGATCGTTCTGAACCAGCATTCTTCCTATGACAGCCGCACAATCCCCTACCGTCGGGGAGATATCGTGGACAGGAACGGAACCTATCTTGCCACAAGCGAGAAGGTCTACAATCTGATTATAGACCCCAACCAGATCAATCAGGACCCGGAGCGCTACCTGAACGCAACGGTGGAAGCACTCTGTGAAGTGTTTGGATTCGACCGGGCAACGCTGCTGGATTTGATCAATTCCAACAGCGATTCTTATTATGTGAAGCCGAAGGAAACCCTTCAGCTTTCCGCTGAGCAGAAGGAAGCTTTTGAGGCGAAGGCGAAGGAAATCAACAAGCTTCATGCGGATGCGGACGAAAAAGACCGGGTCAAGGGAGTCTGGTTTGAGGATGAATACAAGCGGTTTTATCCGTACAAATCCCTGGCCTGCAATGTGGTGGGATTTTCCTATGACAACGGTAAGCTGGGAAGCGGCGGCATTGAACAGTACTACAATGCGGAACT
Organism: Lachnospiraceae bacterium; assembly: GCA_022788065.1. Lineage (GTDB taxonomy): Bacteria > Bacillota > Clostridia > Lachnospirales > Lachnospiraceae > SUG393. Next base: position 2,658 of record JALEWG010000040.1, read on the forward strand.
GATCGGCACAAACGGGCGGGAATACGGATATCTGGACAGCGAGTCCAATATGGAGAAGGTCATCAAGTCTCCTGAAAACGGGAATACTGTCGTTTCCACCATTGACGCGAATATTCAGAAGATCGTGGAGAAATACATTGATGAATGGATGGACGGAATCGGAAGCCAGACAGCAGCAGTACTCGCCATGGACCCGAATACGGGAGAAGTCCTCGCAATGGCTTCCAACCGAAGATTTGATCTGAATCAGCCGAAGGACCTCAGCGTCATGTACACGAAAGAGGAAAACGATTCCATGTCAGCCGATGAAAAAATGGAGGCATGGAATCAGATGTGGAGAAACTTCTGCGTCAGTGACAGCTTTGAGCCGGGATCTCCCGCAAAGCCGCTGACGGTCGCAGCCTGTCTGGAGGAAGGTGTGATCGGTCCGCAGGAGACCTTTGTCTGTGACGGCGGTCAGGAGGTGGGCGGCTATCGGATCAAGTGCGTCAGTATTTACGGACATGGAACGCTGTCGGTACAGGAGTCTCTTATGAAGTCCTGTAATGACTGTATGATGCAGATGGCTGCCAGACTTGGTATCGCAAAATTCACGAAATACCAGCAGATCTTCGGCTTCGGTCAGAAGACAGGTATTGATCTCCCTGGTGAGGCGGAAACTTCCGGACTTATTTACAGCGCGTCCAGCATGGGACCGACGGATCTCGCATGTAATTCCTTTGGACAGAGCTATAACTGTACAATGATCCAGATGGCGGCAGCGCTTTGTTCTGTGATCAACGGCGGTTCCTACTATGAACCGCATGTGGTGAAGCAGATTTTAAATGATCAGGGCGCTGTCGTCAGAAAGGTGGAGCCCAATCTGGTCCGCGAGACAGTTTCGCAGGCCACCAGTGATTTTATCCGGGAAGCGCTGTTTCAGACGGTGGACAGCGAGGAAGGAACCGGAAAGGCAGGACGGGTAGCCGGTTATAAGGTGGGCGGAAAGACAGGTACCGCCCAGAAGCTGCCGCGTTCCGCCAATAACTATCTGCTGTCCTTCGCGGGTTTTGCACCGGCAGATGATCCGCAGGTACTTGTCTATGTCGTGATCGATACACCGAATCTTCCGGGCAAGGAGCAGGCGCACAGTACCTTTGCCACCGAGATCTTCCAGAAGATCATGGCGGAGATTCTTCCTTATATGAATGTGTTCCCGGATACGGAGATCACAAGCGAGGAAAATGAAAGTCTTTCCGCTCAGGAGGAGGGAATCACCAACCAGAACCAGGGAGGCCTGGAGCCGAACGGAGAGGGATCGTCTGAGAGGGAAGGCGGCGAAGCAGGAGAATCTTCCGGTGAACCGCAGACCAATGAAGGCGGAGAGGCCGTGGAGACAACGGAGAATCCGGGCGAGGAAATGGTTCCCTATGACGATGGACTCGGACTTCCCGACAATGCGGCCGGAGGCGGATCGCAGGAATATATTGAAACCATGCCGGAGAACGTCACGGAGGCGATGGCTCCGGGGCCCGGTGAGGCGGAGCCCGGAGCAGTGACTGACCCGGGCGCGGAGAACGGATCCGGACAGCGGAAAACAGAATGAGAACCGGAAAAAAGCACACAGGGGTAAAATATGGAAAGACAGATTAATCTGAACGAGGTTTCTGACGGAAAACTGTATGGACTTGACGATATGGTAAGAGCAGACTGTGCCGGGTGCGCAGGCTGCTCTGCCTGCTGCCGGGGGATGGGGCGTTCCGTGGTGCTGGATCCTCTCGATGTTCACAGGCTGACTTCCGGCACCGGGATGAGTGTTGAGACATTGCTTCACGGGTATCTGGAACTCAATGTGGTGGATGGGATCATACTCCCCAATCTCAGAATGGCAGGCGGGGAAGAAGCGTGTATGTTTCTGAATGAAGAGGGGCGCTGTAAGATCCACGCATACCGGCCGGGAATCTGCCGGATATTTCCGTTAGGACGCCTCTATGAGGACGGGAGTTTCCGCTACTTTCTTCAGATCCATGAATGCGCCAGGGGAAACCGTTCGAAAATCAAGGTGAAAAAATGGATCGACACGCCGGATGGGAAGACTTATGACAGGTACATTTCGGACTGGCATTATTTTTTGAAGGACCTTCAGAGACAGATCGAAAACAGTACGGAAGAGTCAGCGGCAAAAACGGTGTGCATGTATGTGCTGAAGCAGTTCTATCTGACGCCGTTTGACGGAAACCGTGATTTCTATACACAGTTTTACGACAGGCTTGAGTCGGCCGCCGGAATTCTTTTTTAATAATCCGTCCGGAAAGAAATATAATGTGTAACAAGACCATGACAGGGATGGGAAGCCATGGCTCCACTTCTTACACACCACAGGAAAAAGCTTCTGATAGCGGCGGCCGGTTTTGCGATCCTCATGGCGGGACTCTGTGCCCATCTGGGATATCTGATGATCTTCGAGTCAGAGCATTACAGCCGGATGGCGGATGAACTTCACGAGAGGGAAAGGAGCATCAAGGCAGCCAGAGGTGAGATCGTTGACAGAAACGGTGTGGTGATCGCCACGAACCGTACGGTCTGCACCGTTTCGGTGGTATATAATCAGATGGAAGACAGGGAGGAAGTGATCCGGGTCCTGTGCAGGGAACTGGCGCTTTCTGAACCGGAAGTCCGGAAGCGGGTCGAAAAACGCTCCGCCAGAGAGATCATAAAGACCAACGTGGATAAGTCCGTTGGAGACAAAATCCGCGGATACGGGCTTTCCGGGGTCAAAGTCGACGAGGATTACAAACGGTACTATCCCTATGACAGTCTCGCTTCAAAAGTGCTGGGGTTTACCGGCTCCGACAATCAGGGAATTATCGGTCTGGAAGTTATGTATGAGTCTTATCTGAAAGGAACCGACGGGACGATTCTGACGCTCGCCGACGCGAAAGGCGTGGAGGTGGAGAATGCCGCCGAGGACCGGATCGAGCCGGTGGCGGGAAATAAACTGACCGTGAGTCTGGACGTGAATATCCAGAAGTACGCGGAGCAGGCCGCTTATCAGGTGATGGAGATGAAAGGCGCAAAGGCTGTCTCAATCGTGATCATGAATCCGAAAAACGGCGAACTGTATGCCATGGTCAATGTCCCCGAGTTTAATCTGAATGATCCGTTTTCACTCACGGGTGCGGAAGCTTCCGGGTCCGGGGAAAATACACAGGATCTGTTGAACCGCATGTGGAGAAACCGGTGCATCAACGATACGTATGAGCCGGGTTCCACGTTTAAGATCATAACAGCGGCGGCCGGCCTGGAGGCAGGCGTGGTGTCGTTAACCGACCGGTTTTCCTGTCCGGGCTTTCGGATCGTGGAGGATCGGAAGATCCGCTGCCACAAGGTGGGCGGACACGGAACCGAGACATTTCTGGAGGGAGCCATGAACTCCTGCAACCCCGTCTTTATCGATGTGGGGCAGCGGCTGGGTGTGGATTCCTTCTATCATTATTTTGAACAGTTCGGACTGCCTGGAAAAACGGGAATCGATCTTCCGGGAGAAGCGGCCACGATCATGCATAAAAAAGAAAATATGGGGCTTGTGGAGTTAGCCACGGTCTCGTTCGGACAGTCGTTTCAGATCACGCCCATCCAGCTTTTGACGACGGCTTCGTCTATCATCAACGGAGGAAACCGGATCACACCGCATTTTGCCATCCGGGCGGAGAGCGCGGACGGAACACAGGTGAGGGAATTCAAATATCCGGTCCGGACAGGAGTTGTCTCCGAAGAGACCAGCGCGACCATGCGGTATATTTTAGAGCAGGTGGTGTCGGAGGGAAGCGGAAGGCGGGCAAAGCTTGACGGCTACCGGATCGGAGGAAAGACAGCCACATCGGAAAAGCTGCCCCGGAGCCTGAAAAAATATATCTCTTCGTTTCTGGGCTTTGCTCCTGCCGACGACCCGCAGGTCATCGCGCTCATCACCATCGATGAGCCGGTGGGAATCTATTACGGAGGCACCATTGCGGCTCCGGTGATCGCTGACATATTTGAGAATATTCTGCCTTATCTGGAAATTGAAATTAGTGAATGTTCCGATTGAATAATTGCCCAAAAGGACGTATACTAATCATACACGTTTTCTATCGGGAAACGGAAATTCAGCCTGAAAAACAGGTCTTTTAATACATAAGAAATTGAGGTGCAGCATGGTAAATGAAACAATACTGGCGGTGATCATCGCCTTCGCGATCAGCGCGGCTCTTTGCCCCATTGTGATCCCGTTCCTTCACAAACTGAAATTCGGCCAGCAGGTCCGGGATGACGGCCCCCAGGCCCACCTGAAAAAGCAGGGCACACCGACAATGGGAGGTCTTGTGATCCTTACGAGCATTGTGATCACGTCCCTGTTCTACATGAAAGATTATCCGAGAATTATCCCGGTGCTTTTTATGACCGTGGGCTTCGGGATCATCGGATTTCTCGACGATTATATCAAGATCGTCATGAAGCGGTCCGAGGGCCTGAATCCGAAGCAGAAGCTTCTGGGACAGATCATCATTACCGGAATTTTCGCTTACTATCTCGTGACCTCCGGTGAGGTGGGGACCGCGATGCTGATCCCGTTCACCGGCGGCGTGGAAAACGGATATTATCTGGATCTGGGAATCCTGTTCGTTCCGGCACTTTTCTTTATCGTGCTGGGCACGGACAACGGCGTAAACTTTACCGACGGCCTTGACGGCCTGTGCACCAGCGTGACGATCCTTGTAGCCACATTCTTTACGGTGGTGGCCATCGGTGAGAACAGCGGGATCAGCCCGATCACGGGCGCGGTCGTTGGAAGCCTTCTCGGATTCCTTTTATTCAACGTATATCCCGCGAAAGTCTTTATGGGAGATACGGGATCGCTGGCTCTGGGCGGTTTTGTGGCGTCCAGCGCGTTTATGATGCAGATGCCGGTCTTTATCGCCATCGTCGGCATGATCTATCTGGTGGAGGTGCTTTCCGTGATTATCCAGGTCACCTATTTCAAAAAGACCGGGGGCAAGCGGATCTTTAAGATGGCGCCGATCCATCATCATTTTGAACTTTGCGGCTGGTCGGAGACCAGAGTTGTTGCAGTCTTTTCAATTGTTACAGCAATCCTTTGTCTGATTGCATACTTGGGATTATAGGAGGAGAAACCATGTCACAGAAAGTATTAGTTGCAGGAACGGGAATCAGCGGAATCGCCGCGGCGAAGCTCCTGCTTGCACAGGGCGGAGAGGTCGTACTGTATGACGGAAATGAGAAGCTTTCCGCCGATGAATTAAAGGCAAAATTTGACGCGGGAGCGAAGGTGACCGTGATTCTCGGAGA
>JALEWG010000049.1 GCA_022788065.1 Lachnospiraceae bacterium
AGTTCCCGGTGAGTCCGGAAGTCCGAGGACGGAGATCCGGTCGGCACTTCTGTCCAGAGCGACTCCGCTGATGATCATTCTTTCCACTTTACTTACTACCTCCTTCACGACGGTGCCTTCTGAGTTATTGAGACTGGAGCGTACGACCAGCTGAACGCCGTACTTTTTAGCCATCTCTACGGAACGGTTGTGCAGAACACCCGCGCCCAGCGTTGCCAGGTCCAGCATTTCATCATAAGTGATTTCCTTGAGCTTTTTTGCTGTGGGTACGAGCCGTGGATCCGCCGTGTATACGCCGTCAACGTCGGTGTAGATCTCGCAGGCGTCAGCCTGCAGTGCGGCAGCCAGCGCGACGGCTGTGGTATCGGAGCCTCCCCGGCCGAGCGTCGTGTAATCGTCAAATTTGTTTACGCCCTGAAAACCGGTAACAATCACGATCTTGCGGTCCTCCAGCTCCATCCTGATGCGCTCGGTATCGATCCGTTTTAAACGCGCGTTTCCGTAGACGGAAGTGGTGTGCATGGGTACCTGAAACGCGTTCAGGGAAACGGCCCTCACACCGAGACTGTCCATGGCCATGGCCATCAGAGCCACCGACATCTGTTCTCCGATGGTAAAGAGCATGTCCATTTCCCGTTTGGGCGGATTCGGATTGATCTCTTTCGCTTTTTCAATCAGTTCATCTGTGTATTTTCCCATTGCGGACAATACAACGACAACGTCATTTCCTTTTTGATAATCTTCGATACAGCGCTTTGCCACATTGAAAATACGTTCTTTGTTGGCAACCGATGTACCGCCAAATTTTTTTACAATCAGCATGGTTTCCTCCGGCAAAGTTCGTTCTGTTTCATTTTTTACAGACACAAATATACTATTTCTTTGTTTTGCCGTCAATTATATTTGAAGTATTTTTTCATGTAATTCAGAATGATATCTGTTATCGGGCAGAGAAATCTGTTATAATATGGAGTGATCTTTTGACTCAAACATTTTACTCGAAAGAAGGTATTCTCATGATTATCAAACAGGATTTCCTGTACACACCGACCGGACAGAACCGGAGACTCCATATTTATTTGCCGGATTCCTATTACGACACGGACGAGCGGTATCCCGTCATGTATTTCTTCGATGGGCATAATCTATTCTATGACGATGATGCTACCTACGGGACATGCTGGGGACTTAAGGACTTTCTGGATCACTGGTCTAAAAACATGATCATCGTCGGTATGGAATGCGGGCATGGCGCGGATGAGCGGCTGAATGAATACTGTCCATACCGGATGAGCCGGGGATTCTGCAGTCATCTGGACTGTATCGGCGACGCCACATTCCGGTGGATCACAGAGGAAGTCAAGCCCGCAATAGATCAGGAGTTCCGTACTTATACAAACCGGGCATGTACCGGTATTGCAGGCTCCAGCATGGGAGGTCTGATGGCACTTTACGGCGTCGTCCGGTATAACCGCGTCTTTTCCAAGGCGGCCTGCGTGTCCAGCGCCATCGGCTTTTGCATGCCGAAGGTCAACCGGGATCTTAGGGAGTATCCGGTCGATGCGGATACCCGCGTCTATCTTTCCTGGGGCACACGGGAGGCATACGGCGTCACCGATCATGAGCATGAGGATACAAAGAGCCGGACGTCATCTGATAACCGGTCGGTGGCTGCGCGGCTTTTGGCACAGGGAGCAGCGGTACAGATCTACTGCCAGACCGGAGGAGGGCACTGTGAGGCGGACTGGAGAAAGCAGATTCCCCTTTTCATGGATTTTCTCTGGATGCGCTGATTGAAAGAGGAGGAAGTGCAGATGGCTGAAAGAAAGAACAGGAAACAGGAGAAGAACGGAACCCGGAAGGTTGGATTTTTTCATGAAGCGAAGCAGACGCTGATCCAAAAGCCGGTGGTGTCGGCTGTGTATCTTGCACTCAGAGCTGCTGTGATCGTTGTCATGGTGGCACAGTTTTTCAACAGAAACTTTGAAAATGTATTCTTGTGCGGGCTTACGCTGATTCTGTTCATTCTTCCGACGATATTTGAGAGGAAGCTTGAGATCGATCTGCCGGACACACTGGAAATTATTATCATGCTGTTTATCTTTGCAGCTGAGATTCTGGGAGAGATCCGGTCCTACTACACGACCTTTACCCACTGGGATACCATGCTCCATACAATGAACGGATTCCTGTGCGCAGCGGTTGGATTCTGTCTGGTCGATCTGTTTGACAGAAACGAACGGTTTTCACTGACACTGTCCCCGGTATTCATGGCGATCGTGGCATTCTGTTTTTCCATGACCGTCGGAGTCCTGTGGGAGTTTTTCGAGTGTACGATGGACAAGGCATTTCTTTTTGACATGCAGAAGGATTCGGTCACAACTGTGATCTCTTCGGTTGCGTTGGACCCGACGGGCGGGAATCACCCGGTCGTAATCAAGAATATCACAGATGTGATCGTAATCGCCGACGGAAAGGAAATTCCCTTAGGTGTGGGAGGATATCTGGATCTGGGACTTTGGGACACCATGGAGGATCTGTTCGTCAATTTCATCGGCGCGTTTGTGTTCTCTGTGATCGGTTTCTTTTATGTGAAAGGCCGCGGGAAAGGCAGATTCGCCAGCCGGTTTATACCAAAGATTCTGGGAGGCGGCGATTCGGACGGACACACGGAATAGCGTTTCACAAAAAGTTCACAAAATAATTAGCACTCACCTCTTGACATTGCTAATAATAAGTGTTATATTACAACCAGAACAAAGGGAACGGTTAGAACATAAGGAACAGAAGGTGTTCCGGACAGAGATACCGGTCCCGACGGTTCTGAAATAATCAAGTATAACATATCAGTAACAATAGAAAAGGAGAGATGATTTATGTTAATGCCCAGTATTTTTGGAGATGAATTTTTTGATGACTTTTTCCGTTATCCGACCCGCAGCTACAACGAGACCAAATTCAATCAGAACGCAGGAATGATGAACACGGACGTTAAGGAAACCGACCAGGGATATGAAGTGACCATGAACCTGCCGGGAATGAAGAAGGAAAACGTTAAGGCTGAATTGAAGGACGGTTATCTTACGATCAACGCCTCAACCAGCTCCGAAAACGATGAAAAGGATGAGAAAGGGAAATATATCCGCCGCGAGCGTTACTGCGGATCCTGCAGCAGAAGCTTCTATGTTGGCGAAGATATTACCCAGGAAGATATCAAGGCGAAATTCGAGGACGGCACATTAAAGATGCTGATTCCGAAGAAAGATGCAAAACCTGCCGTGGAAACGAAAAAGTATATTTCCATTGAGGGTTAATTCTGAACATTGTTAAGACAGAAAGACAGCGTAGAAGGCAGAAATGCTTTTTACGCTGTCTTTTCTAGTTTCAGACCGATGGGTATTTCACCGGAAACTATGTAGGATTTGTTTTCCGTTAAAGTAATGCAGAAAAAACAGTATGACTTCAGCCTTGCAGCATCATGACAAAAGGAAACAGTGGATGACGGCGCGGTTTTATAGTAAAATGACAGGAGAATGTGCCGCCGGTCGGCGGTTTCGGAATCAGGATTGATGTCACATGCACAAGGAGAAACGTATGAAGCATATTTTTTATAACGGATCCGTCTATACCGGATCGATGCCTCTGGCGGAAGCGTTCGCTGTGGAGAACGGAAAATTCCTGTTTGCGGGAAGTAATAAAGATGCGAAGGCAATGGCGAAAGGAGACGATACACTCACGGATCTCAGAGGCAGTTTTGTATGCAGCGGCTTCAATGACAGCCACATGCACCTGCTTGGATTCGGAAATCTTCTCCATTCAGCAAGACTCGCCGGCAGAACGAAAAGCCTCGCTGATATGCTGGAATGCCTGCGGGAACATCTTGCTGCCCACCCGGTGGAGGAGGGCGGCTGGCTTGTGGGACGCGGTTGGAATCAGGACTATTTCACGGATGTGGACCGGATGCCGGACCGGTATGACCTGGATCAGGTCTCCGAGACCGTGCCAATCGCAGCAACCAGGGCCTGCGGGCACTGTGTGGTCGTGAACAGCCGGGCTCTGGAATTATTGGGAATCACTGCGGCGAGCCCCCAGCCGGAGGGAGGTCGGATCGGGATGGAAAACGGGGAGCCGGACGGGAGACTGTTTGATAATGCCATGAGTCAGGTATTCCGGAAAATACCGGCGCCGGGCAAGGAGGCGATCAAGGCCATGATGCGCGATGCGTTCCGGGAACTGAACGCCTGCGGAATCACCAGCTGCCAGAGTGATGATTATGCGGTATTCCGGAAAGTGCCGTGGCAGACCGTCAATGAGGCCTACCGGGAGCTGGAAGAGGCCGGAGAAATGACGATCCGCGTGTACGAACAGGCGAATTTCGCGGATCCGGAAACCTTCAGAGAGTTTGTGGAAGCCGGAAATAAAACGGGAACAGGCAGTGATTTTTTCAGAATCGGGCCGTTAAAAATGCTTGGAGACGGAGCCCTCGGAGCGAGAACCGCTTTTTTGAGCCGTCCGTATGCCGATGATCCATCCACCTGCGGTCTGCCGGTATATACAAAAGAGATCATGGAAGACATGATCGGCTACGCCAACGAAAACGGGATGCAGGTGGCCGTTCATGCCATCGGGGACCGATGCCTGGACTGGGTCCTTTCTTCCATTGAAAAGGCATTGAAAGAGAACCCGAGAACCGATCACCGGCACGGTGTGGTCCACTGTCAGATCACAAGGCCGGACCAGCTGGAAAAAATCTCCGCCATGAATCTCCATGTCTATGCACAGAGTATATTTCTCGATTATGACCTGCGCATGGTAGAGCAGCGTGTCGGGAAGGAACTGGCCTCCACCAGCTACTCCTGGAAGACTCTTATGGAGAACGGAGTCTCTGTCAGCAACGGGAGTGACTGTCCGGTGGAATACCCCAGAGCACTTTCCGGAATCCAGTGCGCGGTGACAAGGTCCACACTCTCCGATCATCTGGGGCCGTATCTTCCGGAGCAGGCGTTCACGGTGCAGGAGGCCATCGACAGTTTTACGGTGCGAAGCGCCGAGGCCAGCTTTGAAGAAACTGTGAAGGGAAGAATCCAGGCGGGTATGCTGGCCGATTTTGTAATCCTTGGCGAAAATCCGTTTGAGACAGATCCGTATGCCATCAAGGATATTCCGATCCGTGCCGTCTATGTGGGCGGCCGCAGAGTTTGCGGGGAATAAGCGAAAACTTTCTGTAAAATTAATTGTTGAAATGCCGCAAATATGGTATGATTGATTGGCGGGGATTATTCCCGATTGCAGCTTACGGTACAAAGATCTGAAAGGAGAAAAAATAAATGAAGTACGATTTTACAAGTATCATCGACCGCCACGGAAAGGACGCTATGGCTGTGGATCCGGCTCCGGATTCCCCCTATCGTTCCGGTTTTGAACTGAGACCGGGATTCGACCATATCCCGATGTGGGTCGCAGATATGAACTTTGCAACAGTTCCGACGATTCAGGAAGCGATCATCGAGCGTACCAAGCATCCGACCTTCGGTTACTTCAGACCGCGTGAGGAATACTTCGCAAAAATCATCGACTGGCAGAAAACGAGAAACGGCGTCACAGACCTGAAACCGGAAAATATCGGTTATGAGAACGGCGTACTGGGCGGTGTGACAAGCGCACTCCGGATCCTTGCATCCCAGGGCGACAAGATCCTTGTCCATTCTCCGGTTTATGTGGGCTTTACCGGCGTTCTGAAAAACAACGGCTTTGAAGCGGTTCACAGCCCGTTATATCTGGATGAAGACGGCGTATGGCGCATGGACTATGAAGATATGGACAAAAAGCTAAAAGAGCAGAAGATCCACACGGCAATCTTCTGTTCCCCGCACAACCCGACCGGCCGTGTCTGGGAAAAATGGGAGATCGAAAAGGCAATGGAAGTTTATGCCGCCAACGACGTATTTGTGATCTCTGATGAGATCTGGTCCGACATTCTGCTGGACGGCCGTCATCACATCCCGACCCAGTCCGTATCGGAGGACGCGAAGCAGAGAACGATCGCAATGTACGCTCCGTCCAAGACCTTCAATCTGGCGGGTCTGATCGGCAGCTACCATATCTGCTACAACAAATATCTGCATGACCGGTTACTGAAAGAGGAGTCCTTAAGCCATTACAACTCCATGAACCTTCTTTCCATGTACGCGCTGATCGGCGCCTACACGCCGGAGGGCCATCAGTGGGTGGACGAGCTCAATCAGGTTCTTTCCGAGAACGTGTCTTACGGATATAACTTCATTAAAGAGCATTTCAAGGGTGTAAAGATCATCAAACCGCAGGGTACATACCTTCTTCTTCTGGACTGCACAGACTGGCTTGAGGAGCACGGCCTGACTATCGGTGAGCTGTTAAAGAAAGGCTACGAAGTCGGGGTTGACTGGCAGGATGGCGAGCGCTTCTTCATGAAGAATGCGATCCGTATGAATCTGGCCCTCCCGCTTTCCAGAGTACAGGAGGCATTTGACCGCCTTGACAAGTACGTATTTAACGCGGAATAGTTGGATTGCAAAAAGAAAATTTTGCCCGGACCGAGGAAACAGGTCCGGGCATTTTGCAGATCAGGATAGTCGTGAGAGCATTTCTGTCATTTTCTTTGCCGTGACTCTGGCCATGCATGTCAGCTGGTATCATTCATGCAACTCTTTTTAACATAAACCACGCAGAATTGTTTGCTTTCGTTGGTAGAAATATTTCTGGAGTCGTGCTACCATGATGTTAAAAATGATAGCAAAGGTGGTATAAATATGAGGAAGACTTATATTGACAATATCAGATGGATGACTGTAGTCATTGTTGTGATCTACCATGTGCTTTATATGTTCAATGGCGTGGTAACCGGCGGTGTGATCGGGCCTTTCACACCGGTTCAGTACCAGGATGCCTTCCAGTATATCGTTTATCCCTGGTTCATGCTGCTTTTGTTTGTGATCTCCGGAATG
>JALEWG010000065.1 GCA_022788065.1 Lachnospiraceae bacterium
TTACATCGGTCCGAGATGAATCGCCTGTGCAACGATAAGAAGCGCGGCGCCGACCACAAGCCACATAAGGAAAATCTTCCACATAAAGCGCATCCAGCGGTCGTACGGAATGTTGCAGGCACTGATAATTCCCATCAGAGCCGTGGATGTCGGAAGAATATAGTTACAGAAACCATCACCAAAGTTGAATGCCAGAATCGCGGTCTGTCTTGTCATACCGATCAGGTCAGCTAACGGAACCATGATCGGCATAACGGCTGCAGCCTGTCCGGAGCCGGAGGTCAGGAATACATTGATGATCGTGTTGGCGATCAGCATGGCCGGAGCCTGCAATACTGCCGGAACGCTGTTCAGTCCGACTGCCAGCACATGGACTACGGTGTCAATGATTTTACCGTCCGTCATAATTGCGCTGATGGACTGGGCAAGGCCGATGATAATCATCGCGGACATCATTTTCTTGCAGCCCTCAAGGAAATTTTTGGAGATCGTATTGGCGTCAAATCCGGAGATCACACCCCCGATAATTCCGAGCCATACGAACATGGCAGCCATATGGGTCATTCCCCAGTCCATCTTGATGCTTCCGTACACGACAACAGCCAGTGATACAACAAGAGCCAGCACATTGAGGATTGCTCTTGCGTCGATCTGCCCGAACTCATCCAGATTTCCCGCTTTCTTCAGTTCGTTATCCTTGTCCAGATCGTACATCGGGCTCTTTGTCGGATCCTTCTTAACTTTAAGCGCATAGCGAATCAGCGCAATGTTGGTAATCACATAATATACTGCAAAGCAGATCCAGCGGTATCCGATTCCGGAATACAGCGGAAGATCGGCGATCTTCTGGGCAACTACGGTTGTGCTGGGGTTTAAGGTGCCGGTTGAGAATCCGATGGCTCCGCCCAGAAGTATGATCGCGGCGCCGGTGATAGAGTCAAGTCCGATTGCCAGAGAAAGCATGACCATAACCGGAGCGAAGGCGATAAACATGTTTACGCCCTGTGTGGTACAGATCAGTCCGAACATGAGAGTCAGGATCGGGATAAAAACGTACAGATTGTTGGAAAACTTCTTTGCGAGTTTCGCGATCACCGCCTGCAGAGATCCGGACTGGGTGAGCATGTGGAACGCGCCGCCGGAAAACAGGATGACTAACATAAGATCCACGCGTTTGATAAATGCCTTCACGATATACATCGGAATCAGCAACGGGTTTACCGGTGTTCTTTCCAGATACTGGAACTGGGTCGGGTCAATGACCTTGATTCCCTGCTCATTCTCCACACGGACATATTCTCCGGCCGGAACGATCCATGTCAGAAGCACAGCGGCAACGATGATCGTAAACACGATCACGAAGCTGTGGGGAACCTGAAATTTCTTCTTTGTCTTTGCTTTTTCACTCATAAAAAAGCCACCTCCTGTGTAATATGGTATCAGTATATCCGAAGGCGGCTCCCATGACCAGTTTTAAAAACTTAAACGAACTTTAAGTTTTTTATATTTTATATAAAATTTTAATAATTTTCGTAGCACTTTTGTATAGTTTCCACCAGAATCTCTTTCAGACGCATCTCGCATTCCGAGAACACGTGGCCTTTCCGGTAAACCAGCGACAGCGGAGAGGAATACGAATCCTTCCCGACCAGATAATAATTAACCCCGGTAAACCGTTCCATGTCGCGGATATAGCCGAGACGGTTAAACCCGACCCCCATTTTTTTCTCAACCATGCTCATGATGATATCAAAATGGGCAATCTCAATGATCCTGCCCGGCCGGATGCGGGCCTGTTCAAAGATTCTCGCCGCCGTAGCGCGCATACTCTGGGCCGTAGTCGGCAGAACGAACGTCTCCCCATCCAGATGCTGCATATCCATATGTTTCATGGTATCACCCGGCACCTCATACGCCATCGCATTTGCCGGATGATTTTTCGGAAGCGCCACCACGACCTTCTCCCTGGCGACTTCCTCGTACACTGCGTCAACTAACTCATCGCTGAAAATAGACAGCATGAAATCGATAAAACCATCCCGATACATTTTATTCAGTTCTTCCTGATTCCCGTCCCGGAACACCACTTCCACGTCCGGATACTCCTTCAGGAACCGGCACAACGTGTCAGGAACCACAGAGATCGCCCTCCTCTGCTGAATCCCGATCCGGATCGCCGGATGGCCTTTCTTTAGCGTCCTCTCCAGAATTCCGTCAAACTCGGATTTCATTTCCAGCATCTTCTGTGCCCTGACCACATACTCTTCGCCTGTGGAGGTCAGCACAAAAGATTTTCCTGTCCGGTCGAACAGCCGGACCCCCAGGTATTTTTCCAGATTGCTGATATAAATGCTGAGCGCTGCCGGGGAGATATAAAGCTCCTCCGCTGCTCTGGAGATCGTGCGGCATCTGGCCAGTGTACATACGTAAAGCTGCTCTTTCAGATTCATTCTCCGGTTCCCCTCTCCTGCGAAACAAAGGATGTTGTTATTTTCTTTAAACAGCTTACACGAATTTTTCAAACCTTTCAACAAAATTTGACAATTAATCCTGTTCCCTTTTCTATTTTTGATTATCCGGCACAAAACTCGTCCAGAAGCTTCGTGAGCGCCGCTGCGCTGCTGGAGTGTGTCCGGGCAATCCGTATTTTGCAGCGCTTCGCCTCAGCCACAGCACTGTTAATCATTTTGTGGGAAACCGTATTCGTAAAAAGGATCAGAAGATCCGGCGTCCCCATCTTTTTTCTGATCGCCCCGCTCTCCTTCACAAAAACTTTAGCCTTGCACCCGTATTCTTTACAGATATTTTCATACTGACAGACCATGCACTCATTTCCGCCAACGATTACAACACTCATCTCCGTTTCCCCGCCTCCCTGATATACAATGAGAATGTGATTCTATAATACCCGGTCATCTTCTGCATATCCGTTTGTTAGTCTCGGCTAACTTGTATTTAAAAAAACAATCGTCCTGAACAAACTTTCATTCAAAAACAGTTATGCCAGACGACTTCTTGTAAGTTAATAAGTTAGTAATTGCTAACTCCGTAGATATAATAATACACGACCTTTTCAGACATGTCAAGTCTTTTTATACTTTCATCCCATTTTTACATCCATTTTCCCAACTGTCGCATTGCCATTTCTCCCACGCTATATTATAATAATTCCGTAACTGTGTCCAAGCGTTTTTCTACCACAGAGATAAGGAAACCATATACCATGAATCCAGCACTCATCATCGGCTCCACCTGCGTGGACGTTATTATCAATCTTGACCACCTTCCCAAAACAGAGGAAGACCTC
>JALEWG010000067.1 GCA_022788065.1 Lachnospiraceae bacterium
GCTGTGCGCCGTCAAATACTTCTCCGGCATAATCGAACGAAGTACCGGAAAAAACAGCAGCTCCGCTTTTACCGCCCGGATTGCCTGCCTTCCAGTTAAATTCCGCATTCCGGTCACCCAGAACCCCGCCGAGAATCATCCTGATCCCGATCAGTACAACGATTGCCGGAACCAGAAGCTTCCAGAACATGTCAAAGCTCAGGATATCCTGACAATAGAGCAGCAGAAACACGCCGATACAGATTCCGATGATACTGCCGCTCTTATCATCATCCGTAATCAGTCCGTTCACACACGGTACGATAATGAACAGCGTCCACCACCCGTCAAAGAAAATATTGATCCCGGAGATCCCGAACGCATTCAGGGCCAGAATAACACCGACCGCCACAAATATGATTCCCCATAAAACGCTGCTGACTTTTCTCATAACCATACTCCTAACATACAGCCCATTTCGATAGGCTTTATTTTTATGACATCATTCTACAAAAAATCCGCCCTTTCATATAGGCGGATTTTTCATCTGTTTGTGTTATTTTTTCAGGTTATCGACCGAAAGCGGCTGCTCCTACTGTTCCCGAAAGAACTCTCTGATGTGGCGTACAGTTTCTCTGATCATGGAATTATCCTTTTTATGTACGATGAAGACGGGAAAAGTAAACAGTGGATTCTCGATCGAATAGCTGTGAACCTCCGGGATGCGAGTCCCTGAAACAATATCATGTTGATATTCTGATGGCATCCCATCCGGCTCACGGCGATACCTTTAAGCGCCTTGGTGCGGACCGAAATGACTATCACTGCTTTATCGATGAAACTCTTTGGACAAAATTTCTGGATGAACGGATCAGCTTTATCCGGGAACTTGATGAAAAGGAGAATGCATAATGACACCTGAAATTACCATTTGCCTGTTAATCTGCTTATTTACCTTCGCTTTATATTTGTGGAATCCATATAAATCACTCGGAACGACCGCAGTAATCAGCATCCTGGCACTGTATGCCACAAAATGCGTGGATAAAGGCATTATTACAAGCTGTTTCGGCAGCACGACCGCCCTGCTGACCTGTGGCATGTTTGTCATCGCCGCAGGCTTCAGCCATACACAGTTTGTAAAAAATATTGCGAAACTTGTAAAACATATTTCACACGGCAGTCTGACCAAGGTGATAATCGGTTATATTGCTCTTGCTATTCTTCTCTGCAACGTTGTGCCGTCAAATCTGGTTCCGTTCAGTATTCTGTATCCTCTGCTGGATGCAACCGTGCGGGAAATGGATATCAGCCCATCCAAGGTTATGTTCCCTCTGGGCATTACCTGTATCGTATGCTGCGGCGCACTTCCAATCGGAAGCGGAGCTATGACTTACGAAACTCTGAATGCAATTATCGCCAGCAACGGCGGCATCGCTTCTGTGAATCCCCTGGATCCTGCTCTGGGACGTCTTCCTCTGCTGATCCTGATGTTTGTTTACTGTTCCTTTGTCGCACCGAAGCTTGCACCGTCAAAACCGGCAGTTGAAATCAGCGGTATGAAAAATGCTGCCGCCTCGGCTGCCGTCAATCAGGCACAGCTTCCGAAATTTCAGGAAATCAGCGGAATTATTATCTTTTTCGCCGCGACGATTCTTCTCGTTTTATCGTCAAAAATCGGCATTGAAAACTGGCAGATCGCTCTTGGAGGCGCGGTTCTTATGGTTATCACCAATGTTCTGACTCCTGCCGAGGCAAGCAAGGCAATTCCGATCCGCGCATATCTGCTGCTGGTTGGCGGTCTTGTCATGGCAAACGGATTAAATAAGACCGGTGCCGGCGCTCTAGTCGGAGAACTTGTCGCGAACCTTGCCGGTGCCGGAAGAAGCAATATCGTATTTTACCTGATTTTCTTCTGTGGACCATTTATCCTTACCCAGTTTATTCTCAACCAGACAGCCATGAATATCTTCTACCCCATCGCCGCACAGACCTGTATCGCTTTAGGCGTGAACCCGGCAGGCGCTCTGATTTGTGTTATGGCTGGCGGTTTCTCTGCTTTCTTTACACCTATGGCGACAGGAACGGTTCCGTACATGATGGCAGCAGGCGGATATGACATTCGTCAGTTAATGAAGCAGTCCGTGCTTCCATTCCTGCTCTGCATAGTAGTAACCGTTCTCTGGATGTCACTTGTATTTCCTGTATTCTGATTATAAAAACAGAATACATATGGAAAACGGCCATACAAAGAGTATTCTTTTTACTCTCTGTATGGCCATTTCATTTATAACAGTACTGAGTTCTTCAAAGGCACCTATTGGATGATCCAAAAAACTCAGCTCTGCCCATTCTTTATGAAGTGCATTGTAAAGAACCACATCCAATTTCGTATGAATAAATGGGATGAACTCTCCAAAGGAAGCAATCAGTTGTTCCAAAGGCATAAACTGCTCAAACAGCGGCAGAAGAATGAAGTAGTTTGCGGCAGCCGCAACAATGCCCATCACGATGCTGCCGACAATTCCAGAAATCCATGCCATTTTTTTCGTCTTATGACACCCATAAATCAGCCCGGCGGTAAAAACAAAAGATGCACCCATCAGAAAGTTTGCCAATTCGCCGACTCCGCCTGTTGAAGTGGAGAAAAGCTGCAAGGCATTCTTTACAAGCTCAATCAATAAACCCGCAACAGGCCCAAAGGCAAATGCTCCGATCAAAACCGGAAAATCGGAAAGATCCATTCTGGCAAAAGCGGGTGACAGCGGAACCGGGAACTCTAAAAACGCCAGAATATAAGCGATTGCGGATAAAAGAGCAGTCATGGTAATGGTACGGACAGAAATTTTGGTTGCGGAAACAGTACGCATAATTCTCCTTTTGAGATATGATTTGGATTTAAGGCGAAACCCCGCAGATTGCTCTTTGAATCTGCGGGGTAAGTCTTATCACATCTTCTTTCATCCGGACTATACCGTCGGCTGCGGAATTCCACCGCATCAGCGTTTCCGCTCGCAGGCTGTCACTGCCGGTCAGGGATTTCACCTTGCCCCGAAGACTTTTATTTGACGGTTCTTTAGAACTCGTAGGGAGGATTGCCGGAGAAGTCGGCAATCACGCCGTGAGGATCTTCCAGATAGAACACCTCAAAGATGGGATTGTCAGCGGTCTGGTACTGGCCTTTGACAATCGGATTGTTCATGCAGCCTTCCTTAACTGCCATGTTGTTCTCGAACACCGCCTTGCCGTGCAGACGAATCCAGGCATAGCTGGGGCTGGAGACGGACACCTCCACATAGGGATTGGCCTGCATATCCTGATAGACATCCTTGGTGTTGTTGGTGCAGAACCAGAGCTTGCCGTCCTGCTCAAAGCAGAACATGAAGGGACGAGACTTGGCCTTTCCATCACGGCCAACGGTTGCGAGATACTGAACGGGATTTGCAGTCAAGAATTCAACGACTTTGTTCATTATAATTACCTCCAGAACGTGTTTTTGTTTCAGAAAAGTTGCTTTTTCCTTTCACTGGTATTATAACAACGCCGTAGAGCCGATTCGTAAAGTAAGCACAATATTGTGCCGTAGTTACCAAAAGGAAACTATTGGAGGATTTAACATGGAAGACATCAAAACAAGTGAAACAACGCCGGTAAAAGATTTACCTGCCTGTCCGGTGGAAACCACTCTCATGCTGATCGGGGATAAATGGAAAGTTCTGATCCTGCGAGACCTGATGCCTGGAACGAAACGCTTTGGAGAGTTAAAGAAATCCATTGGCCATGTTTCGCAAAAAGTATTGACGGCTCAGCTTCGAGATATGGAAGCAAGCGGGTTGGTTAGCCGCAAGGTCTACGCCGAGGTGCCGCCCCGTGTGGAGTATACCCTGACCGAACTGGGATATAGCCTGAAGCCGGTACTGGATGCGCTCTGGAACTGGGGCGAAGAATACAAGGCCAAACAATAAAAAAGTCGAACAACACCTTAATGAAATCAGTTTTTTCATGGTAAGACCTCCAGTTAAAACTTTTTTGTGTTGTTGATACTGCGGCGCAGGTAGTCCAGTCTTGCAAGCTGTGCTTCCTTGAAGTGGATCTCATCCAACGCATGATCCCGTTTTCGAGTGAGCATCTGGATTCTCTGCTCCTTTATGTGATCTCCTTCCAAAGGCAGACGCATGTAGGTCTCGATTTCACTGCCCGTAAATCCCACATCGTGCAGCGTCATGATCATGCTGATACGCTCCAGATCGCTGTCGTCATACCGCCCTTCCCGACAGAGTCCCCAGCTTTCATATTCATCCATCAGCCAGATTGGGATGTTGTAGCGCTCGCTTGCTTCCTGCTTCGTCATGATTTCTCCTTCACCTTCACACAAAAAATATAGGTATCCTTTCGAACACCTATATTGTATCGCCGAACATTAGAAATGTCTAATACTTATATTCTATTGTGAGAAATGCCTGAAACGCATGGCTGGCATCTGCTGCTGGTTTCCACGCCTCAAGCCTCGGATAGTTCGACGATCAAGCCATCCGGATCGGTGACTGTGAAATGGGCCGGCTTGGGAGGATTGGATTCGATTGGGGAAGCGTGGAACCCCATAGCCGCTGCTTGTTCTTTCAGCTGCGCAAGAGGCTTGTTTGCCAGAAAACTGAATACCATTCCGTTGGCTGTCACCTTTTCAGCCTGATCAAACTGGATCAGTTCCAGCATGGTATCCCCCTGCTGATCTGCCAAGAATACGATTCTTCCCTGCGGGGGGATTCAGTTCGAGGATAGGTTCCAGGGAAAGCAATCCGAAATAAAAATCCAACGATTTTTCCAAATCCCGCACCATGATAGGCTTCCGTCCGAGGATCTGTGTCAGGGTGAACGCATTTCCGCAAAAGCTGTTTGCGTTGTAGTGGCGGAACATGGTGAGGAGCGTCTGACCTTCATAGCTGTCCGGGGCCTTATGGGCGTTTGCCAGAAAATCTGCATCGCTGATAAAAGCACTTGTGACCTTGCGCCCGGCCAGCTCAGAAAAAACAGATTCCATATCCGCCAGAGAATAGGCTCCCTCGCTGCAGAACTCCATAGGTGCCGTAGGTATAGGCTCCCGAGGCGATGATCTCAGCAGCGGCCTCCGCGTAGTCAGCCATATCCACATAGGTCATCTTTGTCCGGTCAGAGGTATAAAATTTCTGGACAAACGGTCCGCCATGTTTGACGGACTGAATGGCAGGGGTCAGCATCTGCATGAACACAGTCGGCTGAATGATAGATGAAGGTGATACCCCCGATCTTCTTTGCTGTTTCAATCAGCCGGGCGCCGATCTCATCCTCACGGGGATTGGCCGTATTACATATAAAATTGACGGTATCGATCCCCTCCGTCGCCTTAGCCGCATCTTCCTGGGCGTTCAGATCTCCGATATAGACCTCTTTGGCCCCTGCCGCCAATACCGTTTCTTCATTGCGCTTACCTACTCTTTTTCTTAAATAGACCTGCCCGCCGAATCTTATATTGAATTAAATCATTCCGAAGTGCTTCAATGCCTCCATAATCGATTCCTCCTTCTCCGGGGGGCATTGGGGCTGTTTGGCATCCTAAGACTTTGGTTTGTTGTAATTCTCCCGCTCAATAATACCGTATTTCTGCTTCACCTGTGCGATATACAAGCTGCTGACCTTTAAGCCGCTATGCTCCAGCACATAATCTTTAATCTGTCCATAAGTCGCCAGCCCTCTTTTGTCCTGCACCAGTTCCTCCACATCCACAGTTGACATGTACTACCGGCTTTCTCAGAACTAACTGACATACCGTCTCCACATGATGTGTCCCGGGGAACATGTCCACGCAGCACACCTTCTCCACCCGGTATCCGCCTGCCTGCAATACGATCAGGTCTCTGGCAAGGCTGGTGGGTTTACAGGAAATATAAACCATCCGGTCGACGCCGTAGTTCATGATCTTCGGCAGCGCCTTCGGGTGGATTCCGTCCCTCGGCGGATCTAAAACGATCAGGTCCGGCCGTTCATTCAGACTGTCCAACACTTTCAACACATCACCGGCAATAAAATCACAATTTGTCAGGCTGTTGAGCGCCGCGTTCTCCTTCGCGGCCTCCACAGCCTCCTCCACGATCTCAACGCCTGTCACATGACCGGCAACAGGTGCAAGGATCTGGGCAATGGTACCGGTGCCGCTGTAAAGGTCAAAAACGGTTCTCCCGATCGTTTTACCGATATACTCTCTTGCGGTTTCATAAAGAACTTCCGCACCGAGGGAATTCGTCTGGAAAAAGGAAAACGGTGTGATCTTAAATTTCAGTCCCAGAAGTTCTTCGTAAAAGCTGTCTTTTCCGTACAGGACGTCAGTTCCGTCATTCTGCACCACGTCCGCCAGACTGTCGTTTCTGGTGTGGAGAATTCCCGCGTAGGTTCCGGAGAGTTCCAGTGAAAGAAGCCGGTCTTTCCAGCCGGAAAGCAGCTCTTCTTCCGTCTCTTCGCCAGCCCAGGTTCCCTCCGTCTGTCCGGAAGTGACCAGATCCACCAGGATCTCGGCAGTCTTTACGCCGCGGCGCACCAGAAGATGCCGCAAATATCCCTGATGACTGAGTTTTTTATAAAAGACCGCCTCTTTCTCCACGAAATAGTCCAGAGTCGTTCTGAGGATCTCCAGGCAGTCCTCGTGAACCAGAGCGCAGTGATCGACCGTCACGATATCATAAAAGCTCCCTCTCTTATGCATTCCCAGTGCCAGCGGTCCATCCTTTACCTCATCGCCGAACGAAAACTCCATTTTATTCCGATAACCCTGCGTCAGCGGACTTCCTTTGATTCCTTCAAAGACATATCCTTCCGGAAGCACCGGATCCAGGAGTGCACGGACCTGACTTTCTTTTAATTTTAACTGGATCTCATAAGGCAGCGACTGATAACTGCAGCCTCCACACTCGGCTGCGTGGGGGCACTTCTCCTCCGCATATTCCCACTCGGCACGCTTTATCACCCGAAGCAGTCTGGCTTCGCATTTTCCTTTTCTCTGTTTTGTGATGACAACTTCCACCGTCTGCCCCGGCAGTGCATGTTTGACAACAACCTTTTCATCTTCTATATAAAGGATTCCTTTATTCGGAAAGTCCACTTTCTCCACGATTCCTGTATAGATCTCGCCTTTTTTCATCCTTATCTCCTTCTGTTCCCTCTCTGCTTTCGTTCTGCATCAACTCAAAAAAAGAGGCCGCGCAAACTTTCTTTGCCTCAGCCTCTATAGATCGTACTACTCTGCTGTTTCTTCCTTCTTCTCAGCTTTCTCTTCCGCTTTCTTCGGAGCCGGCTCCTCCTCGTCCTCAAAGAAATCATCGTCGAACTCGTCTTCAAAATCGTCTTCAAAGTCCTCAAGGTAATCCGGTGTGAAGAAACGATATACCGCATACGCGATTGCTGCTACGGCTGCCACTGCACCGATAATCGCCAGAATCCAGAGAATGCAGGTTTTCTTCTTCTCTTCCTCTTCTTTTTTATGGAGGAAGTCATTCAGTTTTGAGATACTGATCATTTCTTCCATCTTTCCCATTGCTTCTTTGCTCAACATATCAAATTTGTTCATACCAGCACTTCCTTTCCACTTCATGAAATCGGAATCACATTCCTTTAAACAGTATAACATTATTTCTTTGATTTTACTATCCTGTTTTTTTGATTTTTCACAGTTTTTTCAATTTTGCGAAGGAAGCGTACATTTTTCTGATGCCGATGGTATCAAATTCGACCGTCACTTCATAGTCCTTTCCGCCATCCTCGATATTCTTTACCGTGCCTTCCCCGAACTTATCGTGGTGGACTCTGTCTCCCGCAGAATAATCGAGAGAATCTGCCTTCTGTACGGTGAACGCTTTTCCGAAATTCGGTTTCTCCGGTGCCGGTCTGGCCGTTTTAGAGGCGTACGCACTGCTCTTTGAAAAGCCTGTTGACGAAAAGCCTCCCGCGGATCGTCCCCACGGAAGTTCACTGTCGTCAAACTCCTGCTTCACGGGACGGCGGCTAAAGACAGAATTCTCCTGCCTGTCCCGTTCGATGTATTCCTCCGGGATCTCCTCCAGAAACCGGCTCGGTCTTCCGTAGCGTGTTTCCCCATTAACCATTCTCTGTCTGGCGCAGGTGAGCGTCAGCTCCTTCTCCGCCCTCGTGATCCCCACATAGCAGAGCCTTCGTTCCTCTTCAAGTGCCTCCGGATCCTCCGACATGGCCATTGCACTGGGGAACAGACCCTCCTCCATGCCGCTCAGATACACCTTCGGAAATTCCAGACCTTTTGCGGAATGCAGCGTCATGAGCACTACCCGATCTTCCGAGGCGTCCATACTGTCAATATCCGCTACCAGAGCAACCTCCTCAAGAAAACCATCCAGAGACGGCTCATCGGAATTCTCCCAGTAAGTGACAGCTTTACTCACAAGCTCCTCGATATTTTCCAGACGGGCTTTTGCCTCTACTTCACCTTCCTCCTGAAGCTCATCCTCATATCCTGTGGACGTGAGAATTTCCCGGATCACATCCTGAATGGATTCCCCGTCCCGTATCATCCGTCGGAATTTTCCGATCTCGTCCGTAAACCGGTCGATCTTCGCGGCCGAACGGCCGATTCCGGGGATAGCTCCGACGCGCAGCAGTGCGTCGTAAAAGCTCATATCATTCACCTCAGCGAACACATTGACCTTCGCAACGGTCGTCGCACCGATTCCGCGCTTCGGAACATTGATGATTCTCTGAACTGCCAGGTCATCCCGCCCGTTTGCAACCGTTTTCAGGTATGCCAGGATGTCCTTGATCTCTTTTCTCTGATAGAAATTCACGCCTCCCACAAGACGGTACGGCACATTGTATGCAATACATTTTTCTTCCAGAAGGCGGGACTGGGCATTGGTCCGGTAAAGAACCGCGTAATCCTTCCAGGGCCCTCCCTGCTTCACCATGTCCTTTACGATTCCGTCAGCCTCGTCAAAGGCTGTGTCAAACGTCCGGATACGCACCCGTGGACCTTCCCCATTTTCCGTCCAGAGCGTCTTGTCCTTTCTTCCCACATTATTGCGGATCACGCTGTTTGCCGCATCGAGGATGCGCTTCGTCGAACGGTAATTCTGCTCCAGCTTGATCACTCTTGCTCCCGGAAACGCCTTCTCAAAGCTTAAAATATTCCGGATGTTGGCTCCGCGGAACCGGTAAATAGACTGGTCGTCATCACCGACCACGCAGATATTGCCGTACTTTTTCGCCAGCTGGCTCACCAGCTTAAACTGGACGGTATTCGTGTCCTGATACTCGTCCACCATAATATATTTGAACCTTTCCTGATAATAATCCAGAATCTCCGGGTGACTGTCAAAAAGCTCCACTGTCTTTACCAGCAGATCATCGAAGTCCAGCGCATTGTTTTTCTTTAACTGAATCTGATATTCCCGGTAGATCCCGGCGATCTTCTGGCTCCTGAAATCTCCGTTCGCACGGGCATTTAACGCAAATTCCTCCGGGGAGATCATTTCATTTTTTGCGGAGGAGATCACACCGAGAATACCTCTCTCTTTATACTGTTTCGTGTTGACTTCCATGCTTTTGAAGATCTGCTTCATAAGCGTCTTCTGATCGTCGGCGTCATAGATGGAAAATCCGGTCTCATATCCCAGATTCTCAATAAATCTCCGGAGGATCCGCACGCAAAGCGAATGAAATGTGCTGACCCAGACACTGTCGGCGCCGTATTCCACCAGCTGGTTGACACGCTCCCGCATCTCACCGGCCGCCTTGTTTGTGAACGTAATGGCCAGAATGTTCCACGGCGCCACATTTTTTTCCTCGATCAGATATGCGATCCGGTGTGTCAGTGCTCTCGTCTTTCCCGATCCGGCTCCGGCTAACACCAGAAGCGGTCCCTCCGTATGCAAAACGGCTTCCTGCTGCATCGGGTTCAATGTATCAAAACTCTTCATGTTCTGCCCCTTTCTGTTCAGACTCTCATTATAACAGAATCCGTACAGCCTGTCCAACAAAAGAACAGAGGGTATAAAATTTTTAAGAATTTCGTGAACATTTATCTCTTGTCATCTGGTATTAAAAACTATATAATAGATGCTGAAAGGAGTTTTGCCATGATGACCAATGAAGAACGCTTGGAAAGTCTGCTCCAGCATCTGGACAGACTGGATCGGATCCGTGTTGAGGATATCCCGCAGATCGATCTGTATATGGATCAGGTCACTACTTTCATGGAGAAACATCTGGGTGAGATGAAGCGTTACCCGGACGATAAGGTTCTCACAAAAACCATGATCAATAATTACGCGAAGAACAATCTTCTTCCGGCACCGGTCCGAAAGAAATATACGCAGGAGCATATTATCCTCCTCGTTTTTATCTATTATTTCAAGAATCTGCTGAATTTTAATGATATCGAGACAATTTTATCTTATATTACAGAACACCATTTCGGCGAGGAATCGCTTCCGCTGTCCGATGTCTACACGGAGATCTTTAAAATGGAACACGGACAGATGGAACGGCTCAAGGAAGATGTGAGAACGAAATTTGAAACGGCACGTGGGACCTTTCAGGATGTGGAGGATGATTCCTCCAGGGAAGGACTGCAGCTCTTTTCTTTCATTTGTGAACTGGCCTTTGATGTGTATCTGAAGAAGCAGATGATCGAGAGGATCACCGACGAACTCCGCGCGGAAAACCCTCCGAAAAAGAAAAAATAACTGTTCTGAAATGATTCAGGGCGTTCCCCTCTCACGGGAAGCGCCCTTTCGTTTATGATTCTTCAGATTCTGTTTTCTGATCTTCTTTTATTTCCTTTCCTCGCACTGGTATCCAAGACGCTTAAAAACCATGTCATATCCGTCATTCCCGTAGTTCAAAGACCGGTTTACACGGCTGATGGTCGCAGTCGATGCGCCTGTCCTTTCCGCGATATCCAGATAGGTTTTCTTTTCCCGCAGCATTTTTGCCACCTCATACCTCTGCGATAACGACAACAGTTCATTCACTGTGCAGACATCTTCAAAAAACGCATAGCACTCTTCCGGCGTTTTTAATGTCAGAACAGCTTCAAACAGATGATCAACAGCTTCTGTCTTGATTTTTTTATTCATGCCTAACTTCCCTTCTTTGCGCCATAGTTTTACGATCTTTCGCATCGGCATTCCGCCTCTGCACTTTTACTATTTTAACACACTAAAGTTTTTAAGTCCAGCACTTTATCAAAAAGCAGTGATTAAAAAAGCATAAACTTCTCAACCACTTTTCCGACGCCGTCATCGTTGTTGGAATCCGTAATGTAATCCGCAGCCTTTCTCACAGGCAGCACCGCATTTTCCATGGCAACGCCGAGCCCGGCAAACCGGATCATAGAAAGATCATTGTATCCGTCTCCGCACGCGATCATCTCTTCCCTGGAAAAACCTGTCACAGCCAGGAGCCGTTCCAGGCTCTGCGCCTTGTCGATCCCCTTCGGAAGGATCTCCAGAAAATACGGTTCCGAGCGGTAGACACTGAAATTTTTACCGAGCATCGCTTTCACCCGCGGCTCCACAAGCGCCAGATAATCCCCGTCGTCGAGAAACAGGAATTTGGGAACAGGAAAATCAAGATATGCTGCCATATCCTGTTCCTCCTGCATGGGCATATGACTGATTCTGCTCTCCTTCTGCGCATACGGGCACTCCCGGTCATTTACGATCAGACGGCTGCCCTCATACGTCAGATAATCGACGCGCTGATCTTCTGCAAGTTCAATGATCCTCCGGTTGGCTTCCACCGGCAGAAGTCTGGAGAAGACCACTTCACCTGTCGCGCAGTTCATGATCATTCCGCCGTTAAAAGAAAGAATGAATCCTCCGTATTCCGCGAGCGCCAGTTCCTTTGCCAGCGGCAGAACCCCCGGCGTCGGACGTCCGGAGGCGAGAACCACCTTTTTTCCCCGCCGCTGTGCCTCCATCAGTGCTTCTCTGGTCCTGGGCGTGATCTTCTTCTCCCGGTCCGTCAGCGTTCCATCCAGATCCAGAACGATCATTTCATAGTTTTTATGCATTCCGTTCATTCTCCTCTTTCTTATTATTCAGGCTGATATGGCGGATCTTCTGGCGCACAGGAAGCAGGAAGGAAGGCGACACGGAAAGCTCATCGATCCCCAGTTTCAAAAAGGTCTCTGTGAGATGGGTGTCAGCTGCCAGTTCCCCGCAGATACCCACGGTACAGCCCTCCGCGTGACCGCATTCCGCCACATATCCGATCAGCTTCATGACTGCCGGATGGTGAGGATCATAAAACTCGTCGAGTTTTTCATTCTGTCTGTCAATGGCAAGCACATACTGGGTCAGATCGTTGGTGCCGATACTGAAAAAATCCACCTCTTTTGCAAGCTCGCCGCTCATGATGGCCGCCGCGGGCGTCTCGATCATGATCCCCAGGGGGATATTCCGGAACGGAATCCCCTGTTCCATGAGTTCCCCTTTCACTTCTTCCACCAGCTCCTTTGCTCTTTACAGGTCCCGGAGCGATGTGATCATCGGAAACATGACAGCGATATTGCCGTACATACCGGCCCGGTAAATGGCGCGAAGCTGTGTTTTGAACATGTCCGGCCGCTTCAGGCAGATCCTGATGGCCCGAAAGCCCAGCGCCGGGTTTTCCTCGCGCTCCAGTCCCAGATAATCCGCCTGCTTGTCGGCGCCGATATCGAGAGTCCGGATGATCACTTCCCGGCCGTTCATGCGCTCCGCCACGCGTCGGTACACCTGATACTGTTCTTCCTCCGTCGGGTATGTCTCCTTTTCCAGATACAAAAATTCCGTCCGGAACAGGCCGATTCCCGCACCGTTATATTTGAGGATCTCGTCCACATCAGCTTCTCCTCCGATGTTCCCGTAAAGACGGACCTTCGTGCCATCCGCCGTCACATCCTCTTTCTCCCGCAGTTCCAGAAGAAGGCGCTCCCGTTCTCTCGCCGAAGCCATTTTCTCTTCCATGCGGCGTATGGTTTTTTCGTCCGGATCCAGATACAGAACTCCATCCTCTCCGTCGATCACAGCCATCTTTCCATCCCATTCCTCTTTTACCGGCACCGAAACCAGAGCCGGAATCCCCATGGAACGTGCGAGGATTGCCGTGTGGGAGTTTGAGGAGCCCTGCTCCGTCACGAATCCCAAAAGCATGTTTTTGTCCATCTGCACCGTTTCGCTCGGTGCAAGATCACAGGCCGCCACGATCACAGGCTCTTTCAGTACCCACGCGTTTTCCTGGATCCCGCTTAAGATCCTCACCAGGCGGTCCGAGATATCCCGGATATCGGCGGCCCTTTCCTTAAAATAATCGTCCTCCAGCTCAGAAAACATACGACAGAAATGGTCTCCGGCCAGAGTGACCGCCTCCTCCGCGTTCACACCCTGTTCCGCGATCATCTGAACCACAAATCTTCTGAAGTCCGCGTCCCGGATCATGAGACTGTGGACCTTAAAAACGGCTGCGTTCGCCGTTCCGACCTGAGCGCAGGCCTTTTCATACAGCGCGTTCAGTTCCGTCTCAGCGACATCGCACGCCCTGTCGTACCGGCTCAGCTCCAAGTCGATGTCTGCCACGCCTCTTTCTGTTAACGTGCCTTTTTCTTTTTTATAATACCGGATTCTGCCGATGGCGATCCGGTTTAAAATGGATTTTCCTCTGATCTGTTCCATCTGTATCACGACCTCTCCCTGTCATTGTAAACGGAAAAAGCCGCACAATCAACTGAAACTTGCAAAAGTATTTATTCCGGCGTTTCCACCTCCAGGAGATCCTCTCCTGCCCGAACCGATCCCTCTTTTAAAAGCCGCACAGTTCCACCTTCGGGGAGTTCCGTCACCACCACAGGGGAGGCCATGGAAACCGCATGGGATTCCAGATAATCCAGATTCAGCTTCAGCATCCCGTCTCCTTTTTTTACAGAATCTCCCTCCTGAACCATGGTCTTAAAGCCGTTGCCGTTCAGGTTCACCGTATCGATTCCAACATGTATTAAAAGAGCGACGCCATCCTTCGTTGTAAACCCGACCGCATGCTTCGTTGGAAAGACAAAAGACACGATTCCATCCTCCGGCGCCCGAACGATATCCTCCTTAGGATACACAGCTGCTCCCGGTCCCATCATGCCGGCGGAAAAGCCCTCGTCAGGCACCTCGGAAAGCGGGATTGCCCTGCCTGTCATGGGACTTCCCAGGATACGGGTATGCAGGGTTGTTTCGCCGTTCCCTTCCTGAACTCTCGATTCCTCCCCTGGCATTCCCTCCAGATATTCCTCCAGCTCCGATTTGATCACGGTCACCCTCGGCCCGTATATGATCTGGACTCCCTCGCCTTTCTGCACCACTCCCGAAGCGCCGGTCGCCTTCAGGCGTTCGATATCCACCAGACCGGGATCAAAAACCGTACACCTGAGCCTTGTTGCACAGCAGTCCACATCCGAGAGATTCTCTCTGCCCCCGAGTCCCTCAACGATCGCAGCGGAGGTCCGCCTGGACTCCATATCTTTTCTGGTATACAGCTTCACCTCCCGCTCCGCCTCCCGGCCAGGCGTTTTTAACCGGAATACCCGGATCATCACGCCAAAAACCACATAGTACAGGAAGAAATAGAGAATTCCCACCGCCGCGATCCAAAGCCATCCGGTCTTCTTATTTCCCTGAAGCACACCGAACAGCAAAAGATCGATGAGACCGCCGGAAAACGTCATTCCAACACCCACCCCAAGCATGTGCATGAACATATAGGAAAGACCTGCAAGCACACAGTGGACCGCATACAGAGCCGGTGCAGCAAAGAGAAACGTAAATTCCAGAGGCTCCGTGATACCCGCGAGCATGGAAGTCACTGCAGCGGAAATGAGAAGTCCTGACACCTCTTTTTTCTTTTCCGGGAGCGCTGTCTGATACATGGCGAGCGCCGCACCGGGAAGACCGAAGATCATAAACGGAAACTTGCCGCTCATAAATCTGGCTGCCGAGACGGAAAAGTGCTCCACCGTCGGGTCAGCCAGCTGCGCAAAGAAGATATTCTGGGCGCCCTCCACCAGGCGGCCGCCGATCTCCATAGTCCCGCCCACCGCGGTCTGCCAGAACGGAATGTAAAATACGTGATGGAGACCGAAGGGAATCAGCGCCCGCTCCATAAATCCGTAAAACCAGGTTCCGGCATATCCGGAGCGCAGCACAAGATCTCCGATGCGGGAAATGCCTGTCTGAACAGGCGGCCAGATATAATACAGGATGATTCCCGCAAGCATATAGACAAATGCGCTGATGATCGGAACAAAACGGCTGCCGCCGAAAAACGAAAGAACCTGCGGCAGTTTGATCATGTAAAACCGGTTATGGAGCCATGCGACGCCAAGGCCTGTCAGAATTCCGCCGAACACCCCCATCTGGAGCGACTTGATCCCCACGACTGCAGCCCCCGCGCCTGCCGGCAGCATATCACTGCCTCCATGGATGGAGATCATCGCGCCAAGAGCCGCGTGCATGATAAAAAAGGATATGGCAGCTGCCAGCGCCGCCACCTCTTTTTCTTTGCGGGCCATTCCGATTGCCACACCCATAGCGAACAGAATCGGAAGATTGGAGAATACAATGTCGCCGGCCTGGCTCATAACCGTAAAAACTGTATTGGAGATCGTTCCCGGCCCCATGAGTTCCATAAGTCCGTAGGACGACAGCATGGTTGGATTCGAGAAGGAACCGCCGATTCCTAAAAGCAGGCCGGCTGCGGGAAGGACGGCGATCGGCAGCATGAAGGATCTTCCCACCCTCTGAAGAACGCCAAATACTTTATCTTTCATCTCAGATACCTCATTCTTTCTGGTTTTCTGATGACAGTATTGGCAGTCCCGGTCTTTTTTATCCGGATTTTTCCAAAAGCTCCCTTGACTTTGGTATCTCCTCTGCTCATAATATCAGTATATCCATATTTTCTCACAGGAGGGTTCCTACATATGAAATATTTCAATCAGCTGGATTATCCGCACATTCCCTACCCGACGGATACCGGTAAACCGGACAGCAGATTTCACGGTCTTTCCATTAAAGAAACCGGCTGCGGTCTCTGCTCTCTCGCCATGATGGTGGATCAGCTCACCACAAAAACGATCTCCCTGAAGCGCCTGGTCTCCATCTCCCAAAAACACAATGCCAACCATCACCCCGGTACTGATATGAAGATTCTCGGTCCGGTAGTCGCGAAGATGTTTGATCTGGATTATTCTGAGACGAACAGTGTGAACAAAGCAGTGCAGCATCTGAAAAACGGAGGAAGTGTCATCGCCAACGTGGGCGGTGACCGCGAAGGCTACACAGGCGTATTTTCCCACGGAGGTCATTATATCCTTCTGCTCTCCGCCGATAAGGACAGCGTGTGCGTGCTGGATCCGTCTTATAAGGAAGGAAAATATGAGGAACCGGGACGCCAAGGAAACGTCCGCGTGGATCCTCCCTTTGGCTGGTGTTCCCCGGAGCTTCTGGCTAAAGAAACAGATAACCGGAATCCCGGCTTCTACCTGTTTGCAAGGAAGAAACCGTAACAAATGGAAAGCGCGGGGGTTTTACACCTCCGCGCTTCTTTTCTGATACCGTATAAATGCCAGTGCCGTAAGCAGTGTAGCCGCGCAGAACCATATGGCTCTCTCGGCAAAGATCCTGCACATAAATGTGCTGATCGCCGCTCCGATCACAAACACGAAATCGATCCAGTAGTAGGAAAGACCAGACCGGATCTTCTCCGGCTCCTTCTGAAACAGTCCGACAGCGAGAAGTTCCGTTCCGCTTCTTAAGTTTCCGGTACACATGGTCGTCGCGTACGCGTTTCCGTGCATCCTGCGGAACGCCTCCACCTGCATGGCACAGACGAAAGCGATCATACAGTTGACCACAGAATTACCCGCTTGCGGAATGAAACCCGCCGCAAAAACGATAAGCAGCTCCAGCCAGAGCACTCCCTCTTTCCAGTGCACCTTTGTCCCGTCAGCGAGGCACTTTTTGATCCATTCCGCCACAAAAATTCCGACCGCGTAGGAAACGATCGGAATCAGGTACCGCCCGGCTTTACCAAAATTTCCGAAAGCCAGATTGATTCCCAGCAGAACGATATTTCCTGTTTCTGCTGTGGCAAACACATTTCCCCGTATCAGGTAGGAATATGCATCCAGAAATCCTCCCGTCAGCATCAGAATCGTGCCCAGGCGCAGGGATTCTGATACCCGATCACTCTTTATCATCTCGATTTTCTCCTTAAATCTCTGCTTTTTCCATGACAATGTCTGCTCCGATATTATAACATGTTCTCTTCCATCTGTACAGATACCGCCGTCAAGGAAAGAAACATCGGTAGTTTTTTTCGTATCGGGGCTTTGCCTTATCCCGCCCGGAAAAAAGCAGAAAACGGAGCTGCATACAAATCACTTTGTACGGCAGCCCCTTCTGTTTTTCGCGCCATACGGCGCAGATCATTTTTCACTTTATTTCAGCATTCCAAGGATCACGACTACAACAAACAGGACGCACATGCAGCCGATAAAGATGTCCATGGTGCGGACCGACACATTGATCTTGTCGTACATCCGCTCCTTGATGGACTTATTTAACCGCTCATTCTCCTCCTGAAGTCTGCGATTTTCTTCCTGAAGCTCCTCAAGAGTCATTTCCGCCGCAACCGTCTCCTCATTTGCCAGAATCTCTTTTCCTTCTTCCATAGGATTAGTTCTTTGCGATGTACTTTCTGATATCGAGAGCGATAGCAACTACGATAACGATACCCTGTGCGATGTACTGGTAGTTGGTATCAACGCCCAGATACTGTAAGCAGGTCTTTAAGATCTCGAATACAAGAACACCGATCAGAAC
>JALEWG010000080.1 GCA_022788065.1 Lachnospiraceae bacterium
AGACGGTTGAGCAGGTGATTGATGAAGAAACCGGGGCGGTGATCACGGAAGCAAAGGATGCGCAGCTTCTGATCGTGACCCGGGGTACTCTCACACAACTGACAGAAGCTTCTTACGAAAATATCTACGGAGAAGAAGTAACTGAGATCGTACCGGCTATGCAGAACGGATATCTTGCGGCAGACACCGGATATTACGCGATAGCCTACGGTATCGGAAATCAGAACATCAGCGAAGCGTCGCTGACCTTTGACTACAATAACTTTACGGAAGGCGCGCTGCTTACTCCGTATATCCGGTTCCGGAACTCGGGAGACACGGCGATCCGTGGAAGCGAAGAGCAGCCTGTCACCATCAGGCTGATGGCAGCAAATGTGAGCAAAAACGATGCAGGTGAAACGATTGCGGAAAATGCGGTAGAGCTGGAACGCTGGGAAGTAAAAGAGCATATTCTTGCAGGCGCCGAATTTGACTCCAGAGCCGCACTCGGAAGGGAACTTCCGCCGACGGCCGATGCATTACCGAAAGGCATCGAAGATATGACTCTGTACTTTACGATCAGTGAAGATTCTTCTTATATCGGATCAACCGGAGGAACCGCTTTTGGCTGGAGCTCTCTGAGTGAAGAAGACGGTGACGGAATTTCCTGGTATAAGGTCGGTAATAAACCGGAGTTAAGCTTTGGCACGTTGACCATAGGCGCAGAAGGCCATACAACTTTAGTTGGTCGTATGGGCAGAAGTGCCGGCCAGAACGTGGAAACTTATGTTGACATGGTGATCCGCAACACCGGTACGAAAGATGCTGAGGGATTAAAGATCCTGGTAGAATACTGCAACAGCAAAGAAGAAGACGGAACCCAGATCTGGGAGCCGGTGGATACTACCGTGACAGGCAATGAGCTGATTGCTGGAAATGAATGGAAGCTGGAGATGCCGATGACAAAGGCACGCTCAGGTTCGGACGGAATCTTCAGGCTGGTCAAGGCTGACGGTACTCCGGTGACAACGTTAAGCGCCGGTCATGCGGTCAATATCTCCGGTACCATGAGTCTTCCTGCAGATTATTATGATGAAAATGACAGCACAAAGTCCATGAATCTGCGGTTTACCGTACTTTGCGATGATGAAGAGTACACGACATCCAACAACTCCCTTTACCGGAGTCTGGAAGCAGTCAGCCTCTTTGATGTGCCGCGTTTCATGAACCTGACTCTTGGAAATCCTGTTGAAATTCCGGTGAAGATCCGGACCACAAGACAGGGAATCGAACCGTCTGTGACTGTACGTGAGATCTCAGGTGCGGGCGGAAACGATAGCGAATCGATTTTAAGCCGGCTTCACTACAATGCGGAAACCTCCATGCTCACCATGGAGCCCGGAGCGTCTGGTTCCGGCATTGTGAGAATTGCAGACATCAATACCGGTTCCTTTACGGATATTACGTTCGTAATTAACCGGGAAGGCGTCAATATTGTAACAACAAACCCGGCTCTGACTTTTGATGACGGCGATGGCGTCTGGGAGGATAAACAGTATTATCTGGCAATGACTGATGTATTGCCGTATCTTTCCGACACGGCAATCGGCAAAAACGGAGGCAGCTTTACCTTCAGTACCTTTGCTGACAATATTGATCTGTACTTTAAGGGAACCATCACCGTATCCATTGAAGGCAACGATTTCGGATACATGGAAACAGAGTACACCAGTGACAATTATCTGAATCCGGTTCTGATCAATTTCAAGAACCATGCACTCACGGAGTGTGAGGTGAAGGTAACTGTTAAGGGTGACGAGGCAGAATTTGACCGTTATGTAGAATTCTATGGAGCTCGCGGTCTGGATTCTGACATGAATCTGGATGATGTGATCAACAAAAAGAAAGACAAGGCAGACCCGATCATTATTTACGGAAAGAGTGTTCCGGCAGATAATTCCGTATCAAAGGATACAGTGATTGAATTCCCGATCTACTTCTTTGATAATACGGGTATTCAGGCAGCTACCGTTGACGGAACATCTACGGACCGTGTGCTTGCAGGCGGAAAAGGGGCCGAAAAAGTACTGAACATCTCAGGGAATACCGCTTACTACACGATGAGAGTCCGCGACAGTGCGGGACATCAGGTGGAAGAACAGATTTCCGGCATGTGGTTTGCGGCAGACGGTTTACTGACAGAGGAAAGCTGGTCGCATTATACTGCAGCAGTAGACAGCTCCGATCCACGGGCGCCGAAGCTTGTGGTGACACAGGGCGCCGGAGAATCTGTAAAACATGTGGAAATTTCGATGCTGGATCTTTCCGACAGTCAGGAGATCAAAGAAATCGTGGTTGCGGACAGCGAAGATCCGAACAGCGGCCTTAGTACGGCAGGCGGATCCATTTCTCTTAAGGAAAATGGTCTGTACCTGGTACGGATAACCAATATTGAGGACCTTGTTCAGACGATCCCTGTATGGGTAACCGAAGTTCCGGAGGCTGAGATCCAGACCGTATTGAAACGGCAGTCTGACGAAGATAAGCTTTACTACTCCGTTCAGCACACCGGAGGCGGAAAGGCATCCTTTACTCTGTACGGAAGTGCGGATGACACCGTCGATAACAGTGACGAAGTAATTCTGGGACCGGAAGAATGTGATGGAAGCGCAAGCGGTCTTGCGGATATTCCGGAGACGCGGTATCCATACTATATCCTCAGAGCAGTACCTGAAAACGGTACAGAGGAGGATGCGGTATATTCCGTAATCTGTGAGCTTGCCAAACTGACGGAAATCCGGTTCAATCAGGAGAATGTGATCTGGAGAACCTCGTTCTCCCCGGATATCTTTGAGTATGCCGTACGTGTTCCACAGTTCGACGATGAAGGAAATCCGTATGAGATCAGCAATACAGTTATTACAGGTGTACAAACTGCAACGGGATCTGAAAATGCAGTTGTGGAGATCACACAGGCGGCTGATTCCGTAGACGGAAGAACGGCTGTGGTTACCGTAACGGAAGGTGGAGTGACGAACACATATACCGTTACCTTTGTGGAAGTTGGATGCAGCTGCCGCCTTACAACGGTGACAGTTAAAAACGGAACGGAATGGGAGATCGGAGAAAACGAGGAGGAACTTCGGATTCCGCTCACGATCGCAACAGACCGGACAACATGTGAGTTAACGGCACACAATGAAGAAGCACTGAAGTATAGCGTAGAGATCATAAGCGGTGCGGAGAATGCATCCGTAGATGGAGACGTCCTCGTCCTGAAGAACCAGGGAGAGGTTGTATTCCAGGTTACTGCATGGAACTCCAATATTAGGGCTGTGACATCTGAACCGATTACATTCCGTATAACCAGAAAGTGTTCCGTTACAGTCGAAGAGCCGCACGGAGGCAGCGTTACTGTGAGTGAAGCTCATCTTGAGCAGGGAGAAACCTTTACCTCTCACGCGACAGCAGATTCCGGATTCCGGTTCCTCGGTTGGAAAGAGGCAGGAGCAGAGGGATATCTCACCACCGATCCTGATCTTACCATAAATGTGAAACATTCCATGAACCTTACGGCAGAATTCCTGGACATTGAGCTTCCGACGGGAACAATCGTTGCAGAAACCAACAGTTTCCGCGATTTCCTGCATACCATTACATTCGGGCTGATCTTCCCGGATACACTGGAAGTGGAAATTCAGGCGCAGGATAATGACTGCATTCCGAAGGTGGAATATTATATCCAGACGGGTGAGGCAGGAGAGACAGAGCTTGATGCACTTACCATGGAAGAGCTTAATCAGGTGACCTGGATCCGCAGATCCAGAGTAAAGCTGGATCCGGATATCCGTTGCGTCGTTTATGCAAGGATCACCGACGACGCCGGAAACAGCGTAATCATCAATTCCGAGGGTCTGACGGTGGATGCGACAGCGCCTGTGATCGAGGTGACTTCCAGAAAAGAACGCAAGCAAATTACGTATTCCATGACGTTCCGGATCACAGATGCCGGTTCGGGAATCCAGACAGCAGAATATCGTCTGTATGACACAGATTCAATGAAGACGATAACGCTCACGGATGATGAGGCAAAGATTTATATCACAAGCGCAGGCATCTGGCATCTTACGGTACGGGCTGTGGATCTGGCAGGAAATGAGACGACGTATACAGAGACGCTTCACATTACCGGCCGCAGCAGCGGCAGCTCGACGTCGGGGCAGAAAACAACGCATGATTATGTAAATAATGAGATTCTGCGCCGGATGGACGGCACACCGGCAACCAATATGTGGGTTCTGGTGGACGACACCTGGTATTACGCCGGAGCAGACGGTCATGCACTTACCGGATGGCTTCTTGATCCGAACACCCAGTTATGGTATTTCCTGGGAGATGATGGAGCCATGAGAACCGGTTGGCATCTGGATGCACAGGACGGATACTGGTATTATCTGAATCCGGAAAATGGCGATATGATGGTTGGCTGGCAGATCGTAGGTGGAAAATCCTATTATCTGAACCCGGAGGCTCAGGAACCGACCTGGTATCTGGAAGATGGTAAATGGGTATTCAGCGGTACAAAAGCCCGCCCATACGGATCCCTGTACATGGCTGAAATGACGCCGGACGGTAAGCTGGTCGGAGAAGACGGCGCCCTCATTACAACAGAATGATTGTTCCTGCTTTATCAGGGAACCGAGTGATGTAACAGATGGGGCTGCGCACTAAGAAATTAGTGCGCAGCCCCACTTTTTTTAGTGTATCCATATTTTTGAAAACAAGGTCAAGAAACACCCTCCTAGTAGAAGATCGGTCTTGACGCATCAGATATATGAAACTCCTCCAGGATCTTTTCGGCGAGCGGCGTCGGGTTGTACCAGTAATTAGGATTGCCGAACTGGGAACCGAAGTTCAGCGCGATCAGGTACCGTTCTTCCTCGGAAAGGATATGATCTTTTGAGATCATGACCGTAAGGTTCGTGTGATAATTGGGCGTCAGGGAAAAATATACGACACGGTCTGAGGGCTCCGCGTGGGAGCGGGGCAGGAGACAGACGCCGGCGCCGTTCTGCACCATATTTTTCAGGATCAGGTTATTGTCCGCTTCGTATACGATCGTCGGCTGCATCTGGTTTTGCTGAAAGATCAGGTCCGACAGTTTTCGAATTGTGGACTGCATGCCGCCGGTAAGAAACGGAGTGTCGATAAAGCGGCGGATATCGATCGGCGTCAGATGATGGAGGTCACGGCTCGCCAACGGCGCAAGCGGATGGAAGGAGGGAACGAACAGGATCAGATCCTCCTGAAACGCGACGATATGCTGGATATCCGGGTCTTCCAGCTCAATGCAGGTGCTGAGGGCCATATCCACGGAGTGATTGATGACAGACTCCCTGAGACCTGCGGCGTATTGTTCTTTGAACGCGATGTTGACATTGGGATAACGTTGCCTGAAGAGCGGAAAGATTTTTGCGATGGAGATCGCGCCCCGCAATGGCGTGACGCCGATCGTGATCGTTTTCTGGTTTTCACCGGAGAGAGAAGCAATCATCTGGTAGGTTCTGGCTTTCACGGAAATAATCTTTCTGGCGGCCTCCAGGTAGATCTTTCCCGCGGCAGTCGGATACAGCTTCTTTTTATGGCGCAGAAAGAGCTCTGTACCTAAATCCTCTTCTAACTCGGCAAGATACTTGCTGAGCGCAGGCTGCGAGACGTTAAGCACTTCTGCGGCTGCGGAAAGGTTGCCCTGTTCTGCGATGGCGATCACATAGGATAGCTGCTTTGTATTCATGATCTTCCCCCTTGTCTAAATGTATAACTTTGTCTTATATGATATATAAAATTAACCTGTTTGTCAATGGAATACAAGTGTATTATAATTGGTTACAACAGAACAGGAACTGAGAAATCCTGATAGATCAACAGTTTATAACAGTATAATTCTATAATTATTTGTTATGTATCAGTGCACAAATTTTTATCATAAGAAAAAGGAGAGAGAAATTATGAAGAAGAACAGATTATTCGCAGCGGCGATGGCAGCATGTGTGACAGCAGCAAGCCTTGCATGATGTTCAGGCGGCGGTACCGACCTGTATACCCGTTATCTGACTCAGGCGCTGTCTGAGGTATGCCCGGGCGTGAATTTCGTTGTAACCAACTATGATACCGGTGAAGTCGGTATGGAGCATGTGAAAAATGCAGATCCGGACGGCCTGACACTCGGCACCTGCCACGGCGGCGCAATTATCCAGTACCTGTGCGGCTCCTCCGAGGTAAATATCAAGGATGATCTGAAGGTTGTGGGAATCATGAACCAGGGTGGTCCGCAGGCGATCATCGCAAATCCGGGCGCACCTTATAAAAACTTTGCAGAGCTTGCCGAGTACATCAAGGCAAATCCGGGCGACGTCGTGATCGGATGCTCTCTCGGCGGCACAACCCAGATCCTGTTTACTGCTCTGATCGAGGCTCTCGTTGAGGATACTTCCCTTGTAAACTTTGTACAGTGCTCTTCTGAGGCTGACAAGCTGACAAACGTGGCTTCCGGTTCCATCAATATCGCGAACTGCTCCATTCCGAACGCTCTTTCCTACGATGCAGACGGAAAGCTGACCGTTCTCGGAACGCTCGGACCGAAGGTAGCAACCATCGAAAACATGAGCGAGTTAGTCGGCGCTGAGTTAGACGCCAAGTTTGCGACAACGCAGGAGCAGAACGTGAGCGTAACATGGGATTCCAACTACTATGTAGTAGTTCCGAAGGATACGCCGGATGAGATCTGCATCGCGATCAACTACGAGGATTCTAAAAAGGCGCTTGAGAGCGAGTGGGAATTCCAGGGCGGCCTGGTAACTTCCGTGGGTCTGAAAGTCCGCTAATTATTCATAATCACTTCTATGTGTCCGGCTGTCCATTCGGGCAGCCGGCTTTTTAACGTAATTCGTAAAAGGAGGATGCATTATGCTGACAAAAGAAGAAAAAGAACAAATGATCGCAGCTCTTCGCGGGAAGAGTGTGACGAAAGAAAATATCACTCCGGAATACTGTAAAAATCTGGAGCTTGCCGACAGGGAAGAAGCAGAGTTCTCTACTTCCGGAGGTCCGGTAACCTGTTACGTGTTCAAGGCAAAGAACCGCACATCGAAATGCCGGGTCCATA
>JALEWG010000108.1 GCA_022788065.1 Lachnospiraceae bacterium
CATGAATATTTCCGCCGGATCCTCTGCGAGCTGATCGGCGAATGGGTGGAAAGCGGACAGTATCCGGCTGACAGAAAACAGCTGACAAAGATAATGGAAAATATCTGCTTCAACAACACAAACGCATTCTTCGGTTTTCACGTACAGTAGGGAACCCATCATTCTGAAAGGAGAAACCAGTAATGAATTTACCGTTAAATATTGATTTTACAGGAAAAGTAGTTGTGATCACAGGCGCAGGCGGAGTTCTCTGCGGCACCATGGCAAGAGCTTTCGCACAGGCCGGCGCAAAAGTTGCGGCTCTGGATTTAAATGAAGAAGCCGTGAAAAAGCTTGCAGACGAATGTAAGGCAGAGGGACAGATCTGTGAAGGCTACAAGGCAAATGTTCTGGAGCCGGAGGCTCTGGAGGCTGTTCATGCACAGGTTCTTAAGGATCTGGGACCCTGTGATATCCTGATCAACGGAGCCGGCGGAAACAACCCGAGAGCGACGACAGACAACGAGTACCAGCACGAGGCGAAGGAAGGCCAGAAAACCTTCTTTGATCTGGACGCAGGCGGCGTGGATTTCGTGTTCAAGCTGAACTTCCAGGGAACCCTGATCCCGACCCAGGTCTTTGCGAAGGATATGGTGGAGAGAAAATCCGGCAGCATTCTGAACATCTCCTCCATGAACGCGTACATTCCGCTCACAAAAATCCCGGCATACTCTGCTGCGAAGGCCGGTATCTCCAA
This sequence comes from Lachnospiraceae bacterium, assembly GCA_022788065.1. Classification (GTDB taxonomy): domain Bacteria; phylum Bacillota; class Clostridia; order Lachnospirales; family Lachnospiraceae; genus SUG393. Next base: position 737 of record JALEWG010000108.1, read on the forward strand.
CTTCACTCAGTGGCTGGCCACACACTTCGCAGGCACCGGAATCCGCTGCAACGCCATTGCACCGGGCTTTCTGGTTTCCAACCAGAACCGCGCTCTTCTGTTTAACGCTGACGGCACACCGACCGCCCGTTCCGAGAAGATCTTAAACGGCACCCCGATGCACCGCTTTGTGGATGGCGAGGAGCTTCTTGGCGGCGTATTCTTCTTATGTGACGACAAGGCAGCCGGCGCTGTCACAGGCGTGGTATTACCGATCGATGCAGGTTTCGCCGCTTACTCAGGCGTATAGGAGGAGAACAGTCAATGGCAGCATTAAATGAAAAAATCGCAGAATTCGGAGTTGTTCCGGTTGTTGTTTTAAATGATGAAAAAGACGCAAAACCGCTGGCGGATGCGCTGGTGGAGGGAGGGCTTCCGTGTGCGGAAGTAACATTCCGCACAGAGGCCGCCGAGGAATCCATCCGCATTATGACAGAAGCATATCCGGATATGCTTGTCGGCGCAGGTACCATTCTGACCACAGAGCAGGTGGACCGTGCGGTGGCCGCAGGCGCGAAATTTATTGTCAGTCCGGGATTTGATCCGGAGATCGTGGATTACTGTCTTTCAATAGAAATCCCGGTATTCCCGGGCTGCGTCACTCCCAGCGAAGTTGCCCAGGCCGTAAAACGAGGCCTTAAGGTCGTAAAATTCTTCCCGGCTGAGCAGTACGGCGGAGTATCCACCATCAAGGCTCTCGCAGCTCCCTATACCATGGTGAAGTTCATGCCCACCGGCGGCGTAAACGCGGGAAATCTTAAGGATTATTTAAGTTGCGACAAGATCGTCTGCTGCGGCGGGAGCTGGATGGTGAAAGGAGATCTTATCAAAGCAGGTGAGTTTGACAGGATCCGCGAAATGACCCGTGAGGCCGTGGAACTGGTAAGATCGATCCGGGCATAAAACGGCAGGTTTGATTTCAGGAGGTATGCTATATGAATTTGAATTTACGACCGGCAGAAACATGTAAATATGACGCCGTATCCCTCGGAGAAGTCATGCTCCGGCTGGATCCCGGCGAAGGAAGAATCCGCACCGCAAGATATTTCCGCGCCTGGGAAGGCGGCGGAGAATACAACGTGGTCCGCGGACTCCGCAAATGCTTCGGCATGAATACGGCAGTGATCACCGCTTTCGCGGACAATGAGGTCGGCATGCTCATGGAGGACTTCATCCTTCAGGGCGGCGTAGACACCTCTCTCATCAAATGGATGAAGACTGACGGAATCGGACGGATCTGCAGAAACGGAATCAACTTCACCGAGCGCGGCTTCGGGATTCGCGGAGCTGTGGGCTGTTCCGACCGCGCCAACACCGCGATCTCCAAGGCGACGCCGGCTGACTTCGATTTCGACTATATTTTCGGAGATCTTGGCGTGCGCTGGCTCCACACAGGAGGAATCTATGCGGCGATTTCCGAGCAGTCCTGTGAGACGGTTCTGGCCGCGATCAAGACCGCGAAAAAATACGGCACCGTAATCTCCTATGATCTGAACTACCGTCCTTCCATGTGGAGCGCCATCGGCGGCCAGAAAAAGGCGCAGGAGGTCAATAAGGAGATCGCCAAATATGTTGACGTCATGATCGGAAACGAGGAGGACTTTACCGCATGTCTCGGTTTTGAGATCGAGGGAAACGACGCGGATTTAAAGGAACTGAACCTGGACGGTTACAGGAAGATGATCAACGAGGCTGCAAAGACCTACCCGAATTTCAAGGCGGTTGCAACGACACTGCGCACCGTAAAGACGGCGTCCGTCAATGACTGGAGCGCGATCTGCTGGGCTGACGGAGAGATCTACAAATCCAAAGACTATAAAGATCTGGAAATCCTCGACCGTGTGGGCGGCGGCGATTCCTTCGCTTCCGGCCTGATCTACGGCCTTATGACCACGGAGGACGCCGGAATCGCCGTGAACTACGGCGCGGCGCACGGCGCGCTTGCCATGACGACGCCGGGCGACACCACCATGGCCAGCAAAAAAGAAGTGGAAGCCATCATGGGCGGAGCCGGTGCGAGAGTCCAGCGATAAGGAGGCCTCCATGGAACATAAAAATTCTCTTCTTTGCAGCGATAGCTCAGAGAATAAGTTCATCACGATCGGTGAAATTATGCTCCGATTAACGCCTCCCAACTATGATAAAATCCGTATGGCCTCAAGCTTTGAGGCCAGCTACGGAGGAAGTGAGGCCAACATCGCGCTGGCACTGGCAAACCTTGGGATCGACAGTACGTTCTTTACAGTCGTCCCCAACAACAGTCTGGGAAAAAGCGCCGTGCGTATGCTGAGAAGCAATGATGTTCACTGCACTCCCGTTATCATGAGCACACCGGAAGAGACCCCGACCCACCGGCTCGGAAGCTACTATCTGGAAACCGGCTTCGGAATCCGGGCCAGCAAAGTAACTTACGACAGAAAGCACAGCGCCATCACCGAGTATGATTTCAGTACCGTGGATCTGGAAAAGCTTCTCGACGGCTATACCTGGCTGCACCTGAGCGGCGTCACGCCGGCGCTTTCTGAAAGCTGTCGGGAGCTGATTTTAAACAGCCTGAAGGCCGGAAAAAGAAAAGGACTCACAGTCAGCTTCGACGGAAACTTCCGAAGCTCCCTATGGTCCTGGGATGCGGCGAGGGATTTCTGCACCCGATGCCTGCCCTACGTGGATGTGCTGATGGGAATTGAACCCTACCATCTCTGGCGTGATGAAAATGACCACAGCAAAGGCGATCTGAAGGATGGGATCCCTCTGCAGCCGGATTATAAGGAGCAGGACGAGATCTTCCGCGTCTTTGCGGACCGGTATCCCAATCTCAAATGCATCGCAAGACATGTGCGGTACGCGCACAGCGGCAGTGAGAACAGCCTGAAGGCATTCATGTGGTACGAAGGGCACACGTTTGAGAGCAGACTCTTTACCTTCAATATCCTGGACCGCGTCGGCGGCGGCGACGCTTTTGCCAGCGGCCTGATCTACGCTCTCATGCACCACGACGAGCCGATGGATATCATCAATTTCGCGGTGGCGAGCAGCGCGCTCAAACATACCATTCGGGGCGACGCCAACATCACGGATGACGCAGCGACCATACGGAACCTGATGAACAGGAATTACGACATCAGGAGATAGCCGGACCGGTCAGCAGTCAAAAAAGCGGGACAGCCTCTTTGCGAATGATTGATTCGCCAAAGT
>JALEWG010000130.1 GCA_022788065.1 Lachnospiraceae bacterium
GTTAAAAGCGCAGGGGCTGACCATATTTCTCACGTCTCACTTTATGGACGAGGTCGAAGCGCTCTGCGACGAGATCTGCATTCTGAAAAGCGGGAACAAGGTATTTTCGGGAACTGTGGAGGAGGCAAAGCGCGAGTGCGGATGCAGCAGATTCGAGGATGCGTATCTGATGTTTACAGAGGAGGAAAGGGAGAACGAATGAAACGGTTTCGGATACTTTTAAAAAATGAGATGAAGCTCAGCATCCGCGACATGAACATGGTGATTTTCGCTGTGCTGATGCCGCTTGCGATTCTGATTATTCTCGGAATGCTGAATGGAGGGAGAACAACCGGTCCGGAAGCCGCCTATACGTTTATGGAGCAGTCGTTCGGCGCCCTTTGCGCTGTCTCCATGTGTGCCGGAGGGCTGATGGGGCTTCCGCTTGTGGTGGCGGATTACAGAGAGCGGAAAATCCTGAAACGGTTTCAGGTGACTCCCGCCAGTCCGGCTCTGCTATTAGGTGTGGAACTGACGGTTTATGTGGTATATTGCCTGATCTCTCTGGCAACGCTGGGCATTGCTTCTGCGCTCATCTGGAACGTAAGACTTCACGGATCGCTCCCTGCGTTTCTGGGAAGCTGGCTTCTCACCATGTTCTCAACCTTAAGTATCGGGATGCTGGTGGGTGGCATTGCGAAAAATTCAAAGCAGGCTGGCGTCATTGCCTCGCTTCTTTATTTTCCCATGCTGGTATTTTCCGGCACGACAGTTCCGATGGAATTCATGCCGGAACGGCTGCAGAAAGTAATCAGCATGTTCCCGCTGACACAGGGGATCATTCTGATGAAGAGCACGTTTCTGGGAATCACGGAGAGCAGTCCGCTGGTACCGGTTCTGGTGATGTTTGGCGTCACGGCCGTATGTACCGGCGCGGCGATCAGGTTCTTCCGGTGGGAATAAAAGAAGGTGAGAGCAATTTCTGTTGGAATTCCAACATACATTTTTATCAAGGGATGGTAGAATAACACCATGAAGCCGGTATTGCCGGGAAAAAAGCAATTCAACAGTCATTCATGATAAAATTATGGAGGAATTCACATGTATAAGAACATCGAAAAACAAGTCAGTCTGAAACTGAAAGATCTTGTCAGGTATCAGGAGGGACAGGTTGTCAGCAAAACACTCGTTCAAAATGAGGTTGTGAGCATGACGCTGTTTTCCTTTGACAAAGGGGAAGAGATTTCCACTCATGCGGCAGGCGGGGACGCCATGGTTACCGTGCTGGAAGGAACCGGACGGTTCACAGTCGGAGGAGAGGTATTTGTACTGAATGAGGGAGAAACCCTCATAATGCCGAAGGATATACCGCATGCCGTATATGGACAGGAACGTTTTAAAATGCAGCTGATCGTATCCTTTTAATTGTAAGATAAGTTGCTGCGGAGGAAATCCGGAAAATGTTCAAATCGTCCGTAACACTGTTTGCGATGCTACGGCCGGGAGAAGGGATGAGAACAAATCAGCCGTAACATTGTTTGAAATGTTACGGCTGAGATTTGAAATGAAAAGTCACCGGCAGTAATCACACAATTCAGGAGCCCCAGCCGCCAGGAGTCCCGGCCCCCAGAAGTCCCAGCCATCAGGGAATCAGCGTTTCCTGACTTCCTTGATTTCCTGGTCTGTCCCAGTTCCTCTGTCTGTCCTTGTCGGTTATCTTGCGGATCACTTTGCATGGATTGCCGACAGCGACACTGCCGGACGGAATATCTTTTACCACGATACTTCCTCCGCCGATTACGACATCGTCACCGATCGTGACACCGGGCATCACCTGAACGCCTGCGCCGATCCACACATTGTTGCCAACCTTTATGGAATATGCATACTCAAGTCCCTGATTCCTTCTGTCAGCATCAATCGGATGCCCGGAGGTGTGAAACCCGCAGGAGGGGGCGATGAACACGTTATCGCCGAATGATACACCGCCTGCATCCAGAATGATCAGTCCGTGATTGGCATAGAAGTTTTCACCGACCGATATATTGTATCCGTAGTCACACCAGAAATCCGGTTCAATCGTGACACAGTCGCCGGTTTTTCCCAGGATTCGTTTGATCAGTTCGCTTCTTTTCTCAAGTTCTTTTATCGGAAGATGGTTATATTCCTGGCATAGAGATTTACATTCCAGCCTCTCGGCTTCCAGCTCACGGTCAGACCTGGCGTCATACAATTTTTGCGAGATCATTTTTTCTTTTTCAGTCATATTGTTCCTTTCTGTGCCGCGATTGCGAAAATTCCCCTGCTTTCTGAGAAAATCCTGTTTTTATGGGGCGAAATCTAATGATTCTGGAAATCGATGGTGACATCCCCGTTTTCATCGTAAATGACTGCATCTTTATCAAGGATCAGCTTATCAACAGTGTTCAGGAATTCCGGAATCGACGCATAGGCAGGTTTGTAATTGGCGATGATCTCCTTTGCAGCAGCGGCGTCATTACCGAGCAGCGCGTCAGTCACAAAGAGCTGGGCCTTTGCGGAGTTTATACAGAGCCGCTCCGGATCCGTTACCTGGAAATCAATGCCGTGGACAATGCCGGATTCACCGCTGGCAAAGAACTGTACGCCGGGCATGATCTGAGTCACATCGCCGAAGTCGGTTGTCCCGGTCATCCATGCGGAATAGTCAAAGGCAACGTGGTCTTCGCCCACCAGATCGCAGCAGCACTGCTCCGCGAGCTTCATCAGGGCCGGATCATGGAACGCGGGAGAGTGGCCCGGACGGTCAGAGATCTCAACGCCCGCACCCATGGCGAGTGCGGCGCCGGCCATTGCCCGATTGATCTTTCTGTTCTCAAATTCAACCGCGGCCAGCGTCTTTGCGCGCACATGGCTTTCCAGAACGATTTCGTCCGGAATGATATTGACGGCACAGTTCGCGCCCATGACGATGGGGTGGAAGCGGATCATGTCTTTCTCCTGGAAGGTCTCCCGCAGGTTGTTGGCAGCCTGCATTCCGAGCATTGCAGCGTACTGTGCGTTGATGCCAAGATGCGGATATCCGCCTGCATGGGCAGATTTTCCCTTGAATTTCAGTGTTTACATAATACAGCCGTTGTTGCCTGCTGTACATGCAAAATCTATTTTGGAGTCAGCCGGCAGGCTGTTGCCGTGCACCATGATCGCGATATCCGCATCGTCGAAGAAGCCGCGCTTCATAAGCTCGATCTTTCCTGCGAAGAA
>JALEWG010000153.1 GCA_022788065.1 Lachnospiraceae bacterium
TTGTCTTCTTTGCTCCAGGTGCCGTCTGTGATATTCGAGGGCATGATCACAGCGGTCGGATTGTACATATTGTAGCCGGGGCGTTCCAGTACCGTTTCAATCACGGAACAAAGACGCGAGATCATGTCTTTATTTGTGATCACAGTAAACTGCCAGGTCTGGCGTCCTTTTCCGCTGGGGGCGTGGAGCGCCGCGTCCACGATGTCTTTCATGATCTCGTCGGGAATCGGTTGTTCGGTGAATTTGCGGGTACTTCTTCTCGTTAAAATGGCGTTCATTACTTCGTTCATGGAATCCCTCCTGTTGGTATTTTTAATGCAGGTTTATCGCACGCCTTCCTTTATTCGTAATTATAATGGCATTTCTCGTAAGATTCAAGAGCCGGGGACTTTGCGCGCTCTTTTCCCATGTATAAAATCGCATGAGACAGCCTATAATAGCGTAAAGGAAAGAAAAGGAAACGGGACGGACGCATGAAAATTTCAGGGCGGGAAATCTACTATTATAATACGGAGAAAGAATTTGAGGCGGAGCGGTTTGCCGGCCATTTTCTTGGCATGCTGACCGAGGAGATGCGACTCAAAAAAAAGACGGAGATTCTGTTTTTATGCATCGGAACGGACCGGTCCACGGGTGACAGTCTGGGGCCGTTAATCGGATATAAGTTAGCCAAAGCGGGACTGGAGAATGCGCGGATCCTGGGGACTCTGGAAAAACCGGTCCATGCGATGAATCTGGAGCACTGTATGAAACGAGTCAATAAGACCTGCCGGGATGCCGTGGTGGTCGCGGTTGATGCGTCTGTAGGGAACGCGGAGCATGTCGGGTATGTGACGCTGGGACGCGGAGCATTGAGACCGGGGCTTGGAGTGCAGAAAGAGCTGGATGCAGTCGGGGATATCTTCATCACGGGAATCGTGGGCTCCTCCGGGAGCAGAGATCCTCTCATGCTGCAGAGCGTCAGGCTGTCCGTGGTGATGCGGCTTGCGGACTGCATCAGCCGCAGTCTGATTCTCGGGCTGAAGGTAATAGGGAAACCTGTCGATAAATTTCAGGGTGAGCTGTCCCCGTTTTGACAGGTTTTGCAGGCGTGCCATGCTATACTTCCGTGTGAATATAAGGGGAGGGAACCCGGCTGGACGAGCCCGGCCCGCCCGGCGAAGAATATAGTGAGGTGACAGCATGGGAGAATTATATAATCCGTTTCCGAAACTGCCGAAAAATATCCGCCAGATCGGTGACCAGGATCAGGTAGTCCGGTTTTACATGGAAGATTATGTAAATACGTATCTGAAGAGGCTCTATCCGACAGGCAGCCAGACAATGCGGGTCGGTCTGCTCCTGGGAAGTACGGAGCAGTATGACGGAACGCCGTATATTTTCGTGGACGGTGCGCTGGAGATGGAGGACGTGGAGACAGATGGAGAGAGAATCCTGTTCTCGGAGAGTTCGTGGAAAAAGGCGTACAGGCGGATGGAGGAGGCATTCCCGAAGCGCACGATTCAGGGCTGGTTTTTGTGCGGAGGACCGGGAAGCCAGCTCAGTCCCTTAAATTACTGGAAACAGCATGGACAATACTTTGCCGGAAAAAACCAGTTAATGTACCTGAATCACGGTCTGGAGGGCGAGGAGGCCATATACATAACTTCGGAGGACGGTTTCTACCGACTGAAGGGTCACTGCATTTATTATGAGAGAAACCAGATGATGCAGGACTATATGATCACGAGAAAAGATGTGAGGCGTGTGGAATCCGGGTCCCATGAGAAGGTGATCCGGGATTTTCGATCCCGAATGTCCGTAAAGAAGGAACAGGCAGTTATGCAGAGCCGCGCGGCCGGTGGTCTCGGCCTGCTGTGCGGCGTACTTTCTGTTGCGGTTCTGGCAGGCGGCGTGGCGCTCATCAATAATTATTCAAAAATGCAGAGAATGGAGAGTGTTCTGGCGTCCGTACTCCCGGCCGGGGTCGTAAACTGGACCGATTATGAGAAGCAGAAGGCGGAGGAACCGGATTTTATCATTGAGGAGCTTCCGGGCAAGGTATATCCTACGGAAAAGGAGACCGGGGAAACCTACACGGCAGAAACCATGGAGAGTTCGGTGGAGGAAGCAGTTCCGTCCGAAACCATATCGGAGTCATCACCGGGGGAGGAAACGGAGACGCAAAAACTGGTTGGAATGGGAAAGGAGTCCGGTCAGGGCGACGCAGCAGAAACCGTACAGCCCTCCATCGATTATGAGGCTGCGGCTGCCAACGGGTACAGAATCTATGAGATCGGAGAAGGAGAAACTCTCTACGGGATCTGCTGGAAAATGTATGGCAGTCTCAGTCATCTGCGCGAAATATGCAGTCTGAACGGACTGGAGGATGAGAACCGGATTCTGGCGGGCCAGAAACTGATTCTTCCGTAATAACAGCAATAAAAAAAATAAGTTAATGCGAATCTCCCGGAAATGGTGTATACTAGAATATATATGGGCATTTTCGGGAGATTTTATATATGAGTGATATGCGTTCGATGGACAGGGAAAAGAAAAAACGGCAGCTAAGGAATAATATCGTTCAGCTTCCGGAGCAGAACCGCCCCGCCGCTTATCAGGAGGAAGAAGACAGCGAGGAAATTATCCGTCAATTTAAAAAGGAGCGGAGAAGGAAAAAGCTGATGATTACATTCGCCGTTGTTTTATTTCTTGCGGCGACGGCATTCTGCTTCTATCAGTATCAGAATGAGTATGAATATACGGAGTACGATGTTGCGTGGGAAAAACCCATGCGGTTCGTGGATACGGGAGGAACCGGCGCGGCAGAAAGCGCGGATGGAGCGGAAAGCACGGCCGGAGAGTCCTCCGGAAAAAAGGTTGGCGAGAGCAGCTTTGTAAAATTTGTCTACTTTGGCGAAAATATGCTGAAATACACCAAAGACGGCGCGACTTATATCGACGCCTCCGGAAAGAATGTCTGGACACAGAGCTATGAGATGAAAACGCCGATCGTAAATGTCAATGGAAATTATGTGATTATCGCGGATCAGCAGGGGAATGATATCTATATCTGCAATACGGAGGGCTGCACCGGTGTCGCAAAAACACAGCTTCCGATCACAAAGGCTGCAGTTTCGGCGAAGGGCGTTACGGCGGCCGTGGTGGAGGACAGCACTGCCTGCTATATCTTCTATTTTAAGAAGAATGGTGAGAATCTGGGAATCAATATTAAAATGCTGCTTTCCGGCGACGGATATCCGGTGGATATCGCTCTGTCACCGGATGGCAAGCAGATCGTCATGTCTGTGATGTACATGAAAAACGGAACCATGAAAAATAAAGTGGTATTTTATGATTTCTCAGAAATCGGAAAAAACGTCAACAACCGTTTTATCGGCGCGTTTGAAGACGAATTTGACGATAAGATGGCGGCGAGAGTACGCTATCTGAATGAAGATACGGTCTGCGCATTTACCGACAAAGGTCTGACCTTTATTTCGGTTAAGGATGTGATTCCGGATACCAACGTGATCTCTGTTCCTGTGGAGGAGGAGATCGAGAGCATCTGCTATTCCGACAAATATGCGGCTGTGGTGGTGGACAACCCATCCGGAAATCCGTACCGCATGGATATTTATACAACGGACGGAAAACCGGCCGCATCCATTGATTTTGACTATCTTTACAGGGGAGTTCAAATTGACGGGGAGAAAGTAATCCTGTATAATGAGGAATCGTGCAGAGTGTACAATATGGATGGCCATAAGAAATTTGAAGGCCGCATGGACTTTTCCGTATCCTGCGTCAGAGAAAGCAAAAAGCACCTGAATGCGCTGATCGTAGCGGGAAGTGAAGTCATGAGAGAAATAAAATTAAAATAAAAAGAGGAAGAGATTCACAGGAGGAACAATCATGAAAGCAATCGACACATTGTCTGTCAATGCGATCCGCATTCTGTCTGCGGATGCGATTCAGAAGGCAAATTCCGGACACCCGGGTCTTCCGCTCGGTGCCGCTCCGGCTGCGTACGAGCTTTGGACCAACCACATGAACCATAATCCGGCAAATCCGGGCTGGGCGAACCGTGACCGGTTTATTTTATCCGGAGGACACGGCTCCATGCTGTTATATTCCCTTTTACATCTGTTCGGTTATGGCCTGACGAAAGAGGATATCATGAATTTCCGCCAGATGGGTTCCCTGACGCCGGGCCATCCGGAATACGGTCATACGGTGGGCGTTGAAGCTACGACAGGACCGCTCGGCGCCGGAATGGGCATGGCTGTGGGCATGGCAATTGCGGAAAAACATCTGGCAGCCGTATTTAACAAGGAAAACTATCCGGTTGTTGACCATTACACATTTGTTCTCGGCGGCGACGGCTGCATGATGGAGGGAATTTCCTCCGAGGCATTCTCCCTGGCAGGAACACTGGGCCTCGGAAAACTGATCGTCCTCTATGATTCCAACCGGATCTCCATTGAGGGAAGCACGGATCTTGCGTTCCGTGAAAATGTGGAAGAAAGAATGCGCGCATTCGGATTCCAGACGATCACTGTAGAAGACGGCAACAATCTGGATGCCATCGGTCTGGCGATCGAGGCAGCGAAGGCGGAGACAGATCGCCCGTCCTTTATTACAATCAAGACAGAAATCGGTTATGGCTGTCCGGCGAAACAGGGCAAGGCAAGTGCCCATGGCGAGCCGTTAGGTGTTGATAATGTGAAAGCTTTGAGAGAAACTCTCGGCTGGCCGTCCGAGGAGCCGTTCTTCGTACCGGAAGAGGTATATAAACATTATTCTGAAGTGGCAGAAGAGAAGGCAGAGGCAGAGGCTGCCTGGAATGTCATGTTCGCGGCATACTGCGAGGAGTATCCGGAGAAGGAGGCTCTTTGGGAGAAGTATTACGGTGAACCGGATGCGGAGGCTCTGATCGAGAACGAAGCTTTATGGCTTGCAAAGGAAAAACCGGAGGCAACCCGTTCTCTGTCCGGAAAAATGATCAACCTGTTAAAGGATGAGCTCCCGAACCTGATCGGCGGATCCGCAGACCTGGGTCCGTCCAACAAGACTGAGATGAAAGGCGCCGGAGATTTCTCCGCAGAGACTCCGGAGGGAAGAAACATTCATTTTGGTGTAAGAGAACTGGCAATGACCGCAATCGGAAACGGAATGATGCTTCATGGCGGTCTGCATGCGTATGTGGCCACATTCTTTGTATTCAGTGATTACGTAAAACCGATGGCAAGATTGTCCGCACTGATGGGTATGCCGTTAACATATGTTCTGACCCATGACAGTATCGGCGTCGGCGAGGATGGACCGACCCACGAGCCGATCGAGCAGCTTGCAATGCTGCGCGCGATGCCGAACTTCCATGTATTCCGCCCGTGCGACGCCACAGAGACTTCCGCCGCATGGCTGTCCGCGATCACATCCAAAAAGACGCCGACCGCTCTCGTTCTCACAAGACAGAACCTGAACCCGGTGGAGGGAAGCAGCAGAGAAGCGATGAAAGGCGGCTATGTGATCGACGACTGCGAGGGAACGCCGGAGACGATCCTGATCGCCAGCGGTTCCGAGGTGGATCTGGCTGTGAAGGCAAAGGCGGAGCTTGCGAAAGAGGGCATGCAGGTCCGTGTCGTTTCCATGCCGTCCATGGATGTGTTTGAGGAGCAGAGTGCAGAATATAAGGAATCTGTACTTCCGAAGGCTGTGAGAAGGAGAGTTGCCATCGAGGCATTATCTGACTTCGGCTGGGGAAAATATGTGGGCCTTGACGGTGCGTATGTGACCATGAAGGGCTTCGGAGCCAGCGCTCCGGCAGGAAAGCTGTTTGAAAAATTCGGATTTACTGTGGAGAATGTAGTCCGCACGGTGAAGGAACTGCAGTAGGAGAACACCTTGAAAGAAACAGAAGGAACTGTGAGAGAAAAGAGGAAGCAGATATGGATCGGAAATGTATTGGAATTGATATCGGCGGAACGACCGTAAAAATCGGTATCTTTACGACAGAGGGAGAGATCCTGAAAAAATGGGAGATTCCGACAAGAAGAGAAGAAGGCGGGAAAAATATTCTCGGTGACATTGCTGAGTCGGTAAAGGAAACGGCAAAGGAGATGAATATTGCATTGTCCGATTTTGTTGGCGCCGGAATGGGACTTCCGGGCCCGGTAGAACCGGATGGGCATATTCCGTTCTGCGTAAATCTCGGCTGGAAAGAAGGCAATCCGCAGGAGGAGCTCAGCAGCCTTCTGGATGGAATGCCGGTAAAGAGCGGAAATGACGCTAATGTTGCGGCGCTCGGAGAAATGTGGCGCGGCGGCGGCATCGGATTTAAAAACCTGGTGATGGTGACGCTGGGAACCGGTGTTGGCGGCGGCATTATCCTGAATGAGAAGATCTGGCCCGGCATGCAGGGCGTCGGCGGTGAGATCGGCCATATTCACGTGGTTGAGGGAGAACAGGAAAGCTGCAACTGCGGCGGAAAAGGATGCCTTGAGCAGGTGGCTTCTGCGACAGGTATCGTCCGCGTGGCAAAACGCCGTCTGGCAGCGGATCCGGGTGCTTCTTCCTTAAGAGAGATCAAAGATCTGACAGCGAAGGATGTGCTTGACGAGGCGAAGAAGGGAGACGCTCTGGCTTTGGAGTCTTTGGAGATCTCCTGCAGATACCTCGGATGGGCGCTGGCATCCATTACCATGGTCCTGGATCCGGAAGCATACATAATCGGCGGCGGCGTATCCAAAGCCGGTACGTTCCTCACAGAAAAGATACAGAAATACCACGATGAACTTTCACCGATGGCAACAAGAAAGGCAAAGGTGGTTCTCGCAGAGCTTGGCAATGACGCGGGAATCTACGGAGCAGCCAGACTGATCCTCGGGTAGATGAAAAGAGCCGGCGCAGAGCAGGAAGCAGTCTGTGCCGGTTCTTTCCGTTTTTATTTGAAATGCTGTTTTCCATGAAAAATTCCGCTGAAATCCCTCAGAAAAGTCCTCTGAATATGAGGAGACCCCGGTCGCGACAACCGGGGCAATTATGAAAAATCTATGTGCAATTTGTCTAATTAAGGTGAGGATTTTGATTTCCTCTTATGCATTTAGTATAAAAAAGATATATGAACAAAATATGAACAACCTGTTAATAGATTATGAAAGATTTTCTGATGAACGAGGTACAAAAGCATGCGTTTATTTGATGAGATCAGAAATTATAAACCTGCAAATGAGCAGGAGGAACGTGATAAAGAACAGATGCTCCGTTTTATGGCGGACAACCCGGATTATCTGAGCCGGGAGAATCAGATCGCGCATTTTTCCGCATCGGTCTGGACGGTTAATAAAGAGCGGACAAAAACATTGATGGTATATCATAACATTTACAATTCATGGTCGTGGATCGGGGGACATGCGGACGGAATCGAAGATCTGTGTTCGGTGGCCATGCGCGAGCTTCAGGAGGAAACCGGTATCAGACATGCGGTACTGGTAAGCCCGGACATTCTGAGTCTGGAGACATTGACGGTGAACGGTCATGTAAAACGGGGGAACTATGTGCCGAGCCATCTGCATTTTAACGTCACCTATCTGGCTGAGGCAGACGAACAGGAAGAACTGATCGTAAAGGCGGACGAAAATCAGGCGGTGCGGTGGTGGACATTCGAAGAGGCTCTCACAGTTCCGAGCGAGGAATGGATGGTGGAACGCGTGTACAGAAAGCTGATTGAGCGGAGCAAATAGCGCGGCAGCAGCCAAAAGTATGGCAGTTGCATCGAATTTTGTACAAATTCACGGCTGTTCTGTCCCGGACAGGTATGCTATACTAGGAAAAACAATGCTATGATTAAGAATAAAGATAAGAATCAGGAAAGGAGATTACAGGATGGTTAGTCAGGAGAAACAGAAAACGCTGGTTATCGGGCACAGAAATCCGGATACAGACTCCATTTGTTCGGCCATCTGCTATGCCAATCTGAAACATAAGAT
>JALEWG010000160.1 GCA_022788065.1 Lachnospiraceae bacterium
AAATGAGATCCTTGTTGTCAGCTTCGGAACTTCCTTCAACGACAGCCGCGTCGCTGATATTAAGGGAATCGAAGATGCGATTCAGGAAGCGAATCCGGACTGGTCTGTGAGAAGGGCATTTACGGCACAGATCATTATTAATCATATCCAGGCACGGGATGGGGAGCGTATCGACAATATGGACCAGGCGCTGGAGCGCGCAGTGGCGAACGGTGTAAAAAATCTTGTGGTACAGCCCACGCATCTGATGCACGGTGCGGAGTATGATGAACTGGTCGCGTCTGTGGACGCGTACAAAGAGCAGTTTGAAATTGTACTGATAGCGGAACCGTTGTTGGGAGAAGTCGGTTCCGACGCCTCGGTGATCAATGAAGACAAGGAAGCTGTCGCAAAAGCGATCACGGAGGCAGCGGTGAATGAGGCCGGATATGAAAGTCCAAAAGATGCAGCGGAAGACGGTACTGGATTTGTGTTCCTCGGTCATGGCACTTCCCATACTGCAAAGGTATCCTACAGCCAGATGCAGACACAGATGAATAAACTCGGATACGATAATGTGTTTATCGGAACCGTGGAGGGGGAGCCGGATGAAACTTCCTGTGAGGCTGTGATCGGGGCTGTTGCGGAAGCTGGATACAGGCATGTGATTCTGCGTCCGCTGATGGTCGTTGCGGGGGATCATGCGAATAACGATATGGCGGGAAGTGACGACGATTCCTGGATTAGTATGTTCCGTGCCTCCGGGAAATTTGACCGTGTGGACGCTCAGATCGCCGGTCTTGGGTCACTGGAAGCGATTCAGAAGCTTTACATGGCCCATACGGCGGCAGCAAGGACGGCTGCTCCCGGAACGGCAGCAGCTGCAGCAGACACAGGGGTTCTTCTTTCTGACGGAGTATATCAGGCAGAGTTTCGCACGGACAGCAGTATGTTTCATGTGAGCGAGGCCTGTGACGGAAAAGGAACACTGAACGTAAAGGACGGAGAAATGAATATCCACATTTCGCTGGGATCAAAAAACATCCTGAATCTGTATCCGGGCCTTGCGGAAGATGCAGAAAAAGACGGGGCAGAACTTCTAATTCCGACCGTCGATACGGTAACTTACAGTGACGGATCATCGGAAGAAGTTTTTGGGTTTGACGTGCCGGTTCCGGCGCTTGATGAGGAATTTGATCTGGCGCTGGTTGGAAAAAAGGGCGTCTGGTATGATCATAAGGTCACTGTTTCCAGTCCTGTTTTGAAATCTGTCTCTCCGGAAGACGGAACCTACACGGTTGAACTTTCCTTTGAGGGCGGCAGCGGAAAGGCGCAGATCCTCTCACCTGCCATGATTCATGTATCCGGCGAAACAGTGACCGCCGTCATTACATGGAACAGCCCGAATTACGATTATATGATCGTAGATGGAGAGAAGTATCTGCCGATGAATACGGACGGTAACTCTGTATTTGAAATCCCTGTTGAGGCGTTTGATAAGCCGGTGCAGGTGATCGGGGATACGGTTGCGATGAGTAAGCCTCATGAGGTGGAATATACGATAACGTTCCATTCGGATACTGTGGAGCATGAAAATTAAACAAATCCCGATTCAGAGACTCTGGTAACACAGAGTCTCTGTTTTTAACTGCCGGTTCAATGACAGAATGGAAAAAATCGTGTATGATAGGATATAGAAATGGGGAGTATCGCAGGAAACAGATCACACAGTTCGACCGGAGGGATGGATATGCAGCGGATTTCAAAGCACAGAACCGGAAAACGGATACAGAAGCTTATGGCGGAAAGAGGAATTACCGTGCGGGAGATGCAGGAGCAGATGGAACTGGAAAGCGCCCAGGCTGTTTACAAATGGATCCATGGACAGGCACTTCCGACAACGGAGAATATGCTGATGATTGCGAGGATCCTGAATGTGCCGATGGAGGAGCTGATCCTCACGGAGGATGACGGGGAGTGGAAAAAAGAATGGAACAGAATGCATCCGCATATCTTTCTGGCGTACTATCTGTATCTGGACGATCCGGTCCGGCGGGCAGATGCCGAAAGGTTTTCTGTTCTTATGGAAGACATCCGGCAGGAGAGGGAAATGAGTGTAGCAGCAAAGTCAGTTGAGAAGGTCTTCGTAAGAAACACCGAGAACATCTGCAATCGTCTTTAATTCAATATCGGTGACGAACCGTTTCCCGCACTCGATCCGCTGGATGGCATTCTTGTCGAGATCGAGACCCTGCATCTGCAGCAGGTCGGCCAGCTGCCTCTGAGAGATGTGGTGGGACGATTTTCGGTATGACCGGATTTTTTCTCCACAGATATTGTTAAGACCGGAAGCGGATTTGTTTTTGTACATAAGATTCACCCTTTACGACTTTCATGACGTTCACTGATTGTCAGTAAGTTAAATATATGATATTATTGTCAAGGATATGACATTCACTGAATGTCAAAACAAAAAGTGTCTGAAGCCAGGTGGTATAAGTCTGTCAGAAAGAGGCGGGAACATGGATTTTAAAATGATAGCGGAAGCACTGAAAGATATTAATAAGGCAGGCGCCGGTTTCCTTGCCTGGCTTGATATGGAGCAGCCCGGTGACATTCGGCCGGAAACCGATTTTGCGGAGGAAAATCTCCGGCAGGAGATCCTTTGTGAGCTGAAAGAGCATATCAGGTATATCCGTCTGTTAACAGAGTATATGAGAAAGGATATTGTGAAAACAGGGATCGTTGACAGGAATGAGGCGGGAGAGATCACAATTGACGGCATAGTGCTTCCATTGATGACGGAGCTTGAGGTTCTCGTTTACGATTGCGATCTTGGTAGGGATGTCTGGACGAGAGTGTTTGTCGGAGGCAGTCGCCGAAGATATCTGGTGGGACTCGACAGGAAATGCAATGTGAGAGGAATTCCGGGTCGGATTCGCGAATAGAAAGCGTATTTTGGGGAATCATGGGATCAGAGGTGACAAATATGGAATCGATCTGGTCCGTAAACGGAATGAAAGCCGGAAGACCTGGGAAGGATCTGCCGGAATATGCAGAGAATGTGGTGATTGGTGCCGGTATGGCAGGAATTCTGTGTGCGTTTCTTTTAAGGGAAGCAGGTTTCCCGGTCACTGTGCTGGAGGCTGAGACGATCTACAGCGGCCAGACGAAAAATACGACCGCGAAGATTACATCCCAGCATGGTCTGATTTACAGCAGCCTGAAGGAAAAGTTCGGGGAAGAAACAGCGTGCGCGTACGGCCGTGTTGAGCAGAAGGCAATCGATGAATATGAACGGATCATAAAAGAAAAAAACGTGGAATGCGGATTCCGGCGTCTTCCGTCGTTTTTGTATACCGGGACGGATGAAGGATTCGGAAAGCTGGAACTGGAACGGACAGCCGCAAAAAAGGCCGGGATTCCGGTGACGATCGTGTATGAGACGGACCTGCCGTTTCCGATCCGGGCGGCACTGAAATTTGAGAGACAGGCACAGTTTGATCCGGTCCGGTTTCTGAACGCACTGGTTCCGGAATTGACGGTTTTTGAGCATACGCCGGTACTCAGGATCCGGAATCAGGAGGTCATAACTGATCGCGGAACGGTCAGAGCAGGGAATATTGTGGTGGCGACCCACTTCCCGTTTCTGAACTTTCCGGGCTTCTATTTTGCACGCATGCACCAGGAGAGAAGTTACGTCCTTGCTGTGGAGACACATGATACGAACGGTCCGTGGAAGCCGGAAGGAATGTATTATGGGATCGACGGAGATGGTCTGTCTTTCCGGGGGGCTGAATCACTTATTCTGATTGGCGGAAAGGGCCACCGGACCGGTGTGATTCCGCAGGAGGATCCCCACCGGGCGCTTCGTTCGGAGGCAGAAAGACTCTGGCCCCGGTTTGAAGAGAAAGCCTTCTGGTCTGCGCAGGATTGTATGACGCTGGATCAGCTTCCGTATATCGGACTGTATGGAAAAAGGCGGCCGAATCTGTATGTGGCAACCGGCTTCGGGAAATGGGGCATGACGAACTCCATGGCGGCTGCAGCTGCTATACGTGATCAGATCCTGGGCCGAAGAGAACCGGACTGGGATGTATTTTCTCCCCAGAGGCGTATGAAGCGGGCCGCCTTTCTTTCACTTGCCGGACAGACTGTTGTGACTGTGCGCAATTTTGTGACCGTGAACGGTCCCAGATGCCCGCACCTGGGCTGCCGTCTGAAATGGAATCCGTATGAACAGACATGGGACTGTCCGTGCCATGGCTCCAGGTTCCGGAAAGACGGAACCGTACTGGA
>JALEWG010000165.1 GCA_022788065.1 Lachnospiraceae bacterium
CTGATAGAATAAAACCCTCAGGGGACTTTTTATGGCCGCACAGGGGTCTGTTTTTAAAAAGCCCCCTTAAAGGCGTGTAATCATGCGGATAAAAGGAGAAAATGAAAAATGTTTATTATTGCAGGTCTCGGAAATCCGGGAAAGGAATATGAAAATACAAGACATAACGCCGGGTTTATGGCAATTGACGCGCTGGCGGATAAGCTGGGAGCCGATGTTTCGGAAAAAAAGCACAAGGCGCTGTGCGGACGCGCTGTGATCGGCGGGGAGAAAGTCATTCTTATGAAACCCCAGACATATATGAATTCCAGCGGAGAGAGTATCCGGGCGGCAGCCGATTATTATAAGGTGGAGCCGGAGGATATTCTGGTGATCTACGATGACATCAGCCTGGCGCCGGGGCAGCTGCGGGTGCGCGCAAAGGGAAGCGCCGGCGGACACAACGGAATCAAGAGCATTATCGCCCATCTCGGCACGCAGGAATTCCCGAGAGTCCGGGTCGGCGTCGGTGAGAAGCCGCCGAAAATGGATCTGGCGGATTACGTGCTGGGACATTTCGGCGCGGGGGAGCGGAAAATCATGGCTGAAGCCGCGAAGGAGGCGGCTGAGGCGGCCTGCCAGGTGGTGACGGAGGGCGTCGATCATGCGATGAATGATCATAACCGGAAAAAGGAGTAGTATGGGAGAAATATTTGCCAATCCGCTGACTGAGCTTGCGGAATATACGGATATGAGACAGGATCTGGAAAGAGGCCGCGGGCCCATCCAGATATGCGGCGTGACGGATTCCCAGAAGGTCCACGTCATGCATGTACTTTCGGAGAAGATTCCGTGGAAGCTGGTGGTGACTCACGACGATACGCGGGCCAGGGAGCTTTTCGAAGATTTCAGTTATTTCTGCAAAAATACATGGCTGTATCCTGCCAGAGACCTTCTGTTTTACAGTTCGGATATCCATGGGAACCTTCTGACCAGACAGCGGATGCAGGTGTTCCGGCATCTCATGGAGGATGAGGGCGGAATCGTGGTGACAACGGTGGATGGCCTCATGGATCATCTTCTCCCGCTGTCCATGCTGAGGGAGCGGTGTCTGCACGTGGAGGCCGGATCGGTGCTCGATGTGGATCATATGAAGGAAATCCTGACAGATATGGGTTACGAGCGCATGGGACAGGTGGACGGTATGGGCCAGTTTTCCATCCGCGGAGGCATTATTGATATCTATCCGCTGACGGAGGAGCTTCCGGTCCGCATCGAACTGTGGGACGACGAGGTGGATTCCATCCGCTCCTTTGACCCGGAGAGCCAGCGGTCCGTCACACAGATGGATACCATCTGCATTTATCCTGCGGCGGAGATGCTGCTTACGCCCGGCATTCTGGAAGAGGGACTGGCACGGATCGAAGCCGACGGAAAGAAGCAGGAGAGAGCCTTCCGGGATCAGAAAAAGGCGGAGGAGGCGCACCGGATCCGCCAGACGGTCAATGAACTCTGTGAAAGTCTGCGGGAGGGCTTTGCTATTCAGAATCTGGACGGCTATATCCGCTATTTCTGCAAAGATACGGTGTCTTTCCTGGGATATATGGAGGAAGCGGGGCGTCTGGCCGCAGAACAGGAGGCGGACGGCAGTGGCGGACTTGCCGTTTTTCTCGATGAGCCGCAGCGCCTTAAGGAGAAGGCGGAGACCGTGGAAACGGAATTTCGCGAGAGTATGACACACCGGCTGGAAATGGGCTATCTTCTCCCGGGACAGACCGATCTGCTGTTTTCCGCAAAGACGGTCCTCGCATCGGCGGAAACCGGACAATGCGCGTTTATGACCGGATTGGACCAACGCCTTCCCGGAATGACAGTCAGGAAAAAATACAGCATCACGGGAAAAAATGTCAATTCCTACCAGAACAGCTTTGAGATCCTCATAAAGGATCTGACACGCTGGAAAAAAGAGGGATACAGGGTGATTCTCCTTTCCGCATCGCACACGAGAGCCAGCCGTCTTGCCGGTGATCTGAGAGAATACGATCTGAGAGCCTATTGTCCGGAGGATCCGGGCCGTCCGGTGAGTCCCGGCGAGATCCTTGTAACATACGGAAAGCTCCATAAAGGCTTCGAGTATCCGTTAATCAAGTTTGTCGTGATAACGGAAGGCGACATGTTCGGAGCGGAGAAGCGGAAAAAGAAGCGGAAGAAATACAATTACGAAGGCAAGAAGATCAGCAGCTTTTCGGAGCTGACCGTGGGCGACTATGTGGTTCATGAGAGCCACGGACTCGGAATTTATCGGGGAATTGAAAAAATCGAGCAGGATCATGTCATAAAGGATTACATTAAGGTGGAGTACGGGGACGGAGGAAACCTCTATCTCCCGGCAACGAGACTGGATGGCATCCAGAAATACGCCGGAGCCGACGCGAAGGCGCCTAAATTAAACAAACTGGGCGGATCCGAGTGGGGAAAGACCAAGACGAAGGTGAAGGCTGCGGTCCGTCAGATCGCGAAAGAGCTGGTGGAACTCTATGCGGCCAGGCAGGACGCGGAGGGCTTCCAGTACGGCCCGGATACCGTGTGGCAGAAGGAATTTGAGGAAATGTTCCCCTATGAGGAGACGGAAGACCAGCTGGCGGCCATCGAGGATATCAAAAAGGACATGGAGAGCCGGAAGATCATGGACCGCCTGATCTGCGGCGACGTGGGATACGGAAAGACGGAGATCGCCATCCGGGCGGCATTCAAGGCTGTCCAGGAGGGGAAACAGGTGGTTTATCTGGTTCCGACGACGATCCTGGCCCAACAGCACTACAATACGTTTGTCCAGCGCATGAAGGATTTCCCGGTCCGCGTGGATATGATGTCCCGGTTCCGGACCCAGACGGAGATGAAAAAGACGCTGGAGGGCCTGAAAAAGGGATACGTGGACATTGTCATCGGCACACACCGTGTGCTGTCAAAGGATGTGGAATTCAAAAATCTGGGGCTCCTGATCATCGATGAAGAGCAGCGGTTCGGCGTTGCCCACAAGGAGAAGATCAAACAGCTGAAGCAGAACGTGGACGTGCTGACGCTGACAGCCACCCCGATCCCGAGAACGCTGCATATGAGCCTCATCGGAATCCGGGATATGAGCGTACTGGAGGAGCCTCCGGTGGACCGCGTCCCCATCCAGACGTATGTCATGGAATACAACGATGAGATGGTGCGCGAGGCTATCCACAGGGAGCTGGCCCGGGGCGGACAGGTCTACTATGTGTACAACCGTGTCAGCAATATCGATGAGATCGCGAACCATGTGGCTGCACTGGTGCCGGACGCCCAGGTGGCGTTTGCCCACGGACAGATGAGTGAACGGCAGCTGGAGCGGATCATGCTGGACTTTGTCAACGGCGAGATCGACGTTCTGGTTTCCACGACGATCATCGAAACGGGCCTGGATATTCCCAACGCCAACACGATGATCATCCACGACGCAGACCGGCTGGGCCTGTCCCAGCTTTACCAGATCCGGGGCCGGATCGGCCGCTCCAACCGCACCTCCTTCGCGTTCCTTATGTATAAGCGGGACAAGATGTTAAAGGAGGAGGCGGAAAAGCGTCTGCAGGCTATCCGTGAGTTTACGGAGCTGGGCTCCGGTATCAAGATCGCTATGAGAGATCTGGAGATCCGCGGCGCCGGCAATATTCTGGGCGCGGAGCAGCACGGCCACATGGAGGCGGTGGGATACGACCTTTACTGCAAAATGTTGAATGAGGCGGTGCTGGCGTTAAAGGGCCGGAAGGATGAGGAAGAGAGCTTTGAAACCGTGGTGGACTGCGATATCGACGCCTTTATTCCGGATGGATATATCAAGAACGAGTATCTGAAGTTAGACGTCTATAAACGGATATCCGCCATTGAAACGGACGACGAGTATATGGATATGCAGGACGAACTGATTGATCGGTTCGGCGACATTCCGAAGTCCGTGGATAATCTGCTGCGGGTGGCGGAGTTAAAGGCCGTGGCGCACAGGGCCTATGTGACGGAGGTGGACATCAACCGGCAGGAGATCCGCATGGAACTGTATCCGAAGGCAAAGCTGAATGTGGCCGGGATCCCTGCACTGGTATCGGAGTACAAAAATGCACTCCGGTTCGTGCAGGGAGAAAAGCCTGTGATGTTCTATCAGGATAAGCGGTCTAAGAACAAGGACTGCGAAAATATGATGGCCGTGGCCCGGGAGATCATAGGGAAGCTTGGGGAACTTTCGCTACAGTAGCGACGACAGCACGGACGCTTTGGATACGATTCCCGTCAGACTGCCGTCAGGCTCCAGAACGGGGATCGGGAATTTTGCGGAGGCCGCGATGGGAAGAATATCACTGACGATGGTATCTTCCGTCACGGTCTCCATTCCTTTCTCGTAGAGCCCTGAGAGGGTGGTGTGCTCTTCCCGGATAGCCCGGATGGCCGCCTCGATTGCTACGATACCGAGAAAACGCATGTGATCGTCCACCACATAGGCGGAGGAAACGCCCATGCTCCTCATTTCTCTGGCAGCGTGGAGCGGGGTGTCTTTCTCCCGCACCACACATGGCGTGATCATAATGTGACGGGCGCTTAAGACGCGGGTCTTATCGGCGCTGTCGATGAATTCCCGCACATAGTCGTCGGCCGGGTTTGTGCTCATTTCATCCGGGCTCCCCACCTGGATCAGGCGGCCGTCCCGCATGATCGCCACCGTGTCCCCCAGCTTGAAGGCCTCGTTGATATCGTGGGTGATGAAGATCACGGTCTTTTCCAGCTTCCTCTGGAGAGAGAGAAGCTCAAACTGCATATCCTTGCGCACGAGAGGATCGAGAGCCGAGAACGGCTCATCCATCAGAAGCACTTCCGGATCGTTGGCCAGCGCTCTGGCGATTCCGACACGCTGCTTCATACCGCCGGACAGGCTGCCGATGGGCGTGTGCTCATAGCCCTTAAGTCCCACCATTTCGATCATTTCCATGGCCTTCTTTTCCCGCTCGACTCTGGGCGTGCCCCTCACCTCCAGGCCGTAGACCACATTTCCAAGCACATCCCGGTGACTCATGAGCCCGAAATTCTGGAACACCATGGAGATCTTGTTCCGTCTGTAATCATTCAGGTCTTTTTTGCTGAATTCCCCGATATTGCTGTTGTCGTAGATGATTTTGCCGTCTGTGGGACGATTTAGCATGTTGAACATCCGGATGACGGTGGATTTGCCGGAGCCGGACAGACCGATGATGACAAAAATCTCCCCGCGGCGGACCTTGAAATTCACATCCCAGAGAGCCGCCGTCACGCCGGTCTGCGCGAGCACTTCGGATTTGGTTCGTCCCTCCTTGAGAAGGCGTACGGCCTCGGCCTTATTGGAGCCATAGAGCTTCGTCAGATGCTCCACCTGGATAATATAATCATTTTTTCTGGTATCAGTCATGTTTTTTATCCTCCCCTCTGCCAAACCAGCCCTGCGTCAGACGGTCCATGAGGATTGCTACGATCACCACAGCGGCGCCTGCGAGAAGTCCGCGTCCGATCTCAATACGGTTTACACTGATCAGAACCTCCATGCCAAGGCCGGAAGCACCGATCATGGAACAGGTCACGACCATGGCCATGGCCATCATGAGCGTCTGGTTGACGCCGGTCAGGATGGTCGGAAGTGCCTGCGGGATCTGTACTTTAAAGAGACATTGCCATCTGGTGGAACCGAAGGATCTGGCAGCTTCCACCACCTCCGTATCCACCTGCCGGATGCCATGGCTGGTGAGCCGGATCACAGGCACGATGGCGTA
>JALEWG010000166.1 GCA_022788065.1 Lachnospiraceae bacterium
CCGACTACCGAGAAGCTGTTCTGAGTGTGGGTGAAGCTGGTGTTGTTTTCCTCAGTCGACTGTGTCTCGACCTCTAACACCTCAGTTCCTTCGCTTCCGAAGTGAACTGCCTGGCAGGTCACCTGTTCACCTGTTTCTACCGGATCTGCGTAGGTGATCGTTACGGTTACCGGCGCCTCCGGCTCGATCTCTTCACCCTCATACAGGAACCGGATATCGAAGAATCTTGCAAAGAGCACTTCCTCCGCTTTCGCGTCGTCCGTGATTTCTTCCGAATCTTCCCTGTCTTTATCTGTTTCTTCTATTGTCTCAGCCTCTTCCGCAGCTTCCGCTTTCTCAGTTTCAGCTTCCACTGCCGCAACGGCTTCGTTATAGTATTTCTCGTATTCTTCAGAGTCTGCCGGGATCTCTTCCGCCTGGAGGATCACACCCTCCGGAAGTCCTGCTTCCTCACCGTAAACTACGCTCACGGTGTAGTCCGCGCCGCTGTAAGAAAGCTCTGTGAGGATCTTCTTACATTCTTCCGTATGGATATGCTCGTCCATATCGCAGATCAGTTCGCCGTGGCTGTCTCTGCAGGAGGCCTTATGGATATGTCCGGTCTTCTTACAGGTGAATCCCTGATCCGGAAGCACGCCGTATCCGAGGATCTTCGGATCCTTTGCCTCGTAGGTCACGTGGCGGACTTTATTTTCCGAGTTTCCTTCGATCGTGCGGATCTGGGAAACGGTTCCGTCTGTTCCGGTGATCAGCTCTGCAACGAGCCCCACATGATCGGCTCCGTCATCGCCATCCTTATCAAAGAACACCAGGTCTCCGGCTGCCGGAACGTAGGCTTCCTCTGTGTTGTCCGCCTCTGCCGGACGGTAGAGCATTCCGCTTTCCTGTTCCGGGTCTTCCATGGATTCCAGTTTGCTGATCCAGTTTGCGCAATCCGCATCCTGCGGGAAGATTTCCTCCGGCACGTCCGCGTAGTGGAGGCAGAACGATGTGAACATCGCACACCAGTCACCGTACGGATCACCGTACCACTCGCCGTATCTTGTGTAGCCGCGGGTCGTTGTCCCGTCTTCCTCTACTTCATAGTTTTCTGTGCTTTCCATGTACCCGAGCTGACTTTCCGCCACACGCAGCACATCGATCCGCCATTCACCGGTCATCGTATCCGGTAAGGTCGCTTCCCAGTTGGACGGTGATTCCACGTCAACGGTTGGGTCCGAGTAGCAGGCCAGTGTATGGGTATGTTCTTCTTTCTCACAGGTCAGCACCCATGTGCCGTAGCACAGTGCGCTGTGTGTATGATTCTCATTCTCCTCGAGTCCGCAGGTCAGTTCATCGGGATCTGCCGCGTCTCCCATGCTCCGGAAGCATTCGTCCGTATGAACATGTTCCAGAACCTCAAGCTTTTCGCACTTTAAGTTTCCGAGGCTGTCATAGCACTTCTTACTGTGTTTATGAAGCGCGATCGCCTCCTCCGCACAGATCAGTTCGCCTTTTTCGGTCTTTTCTTCCTTTTCCGTCGCCTTTTCACAGATCAACTCTTTCTCCCACTCATAACAGCTGTCTGTATGGTGATGAGTCACAGTCTTTTTCTCTGTCGCATTGGAATCCGTCGCCGTCTCGGTGCTCTCTTCCTCTGTCTCTTCCGTGTCCGCGTCACAGATCAGTGCGCCCTGTGTTACGGAGTAGCAGTCGTCATTATGTATATGACGGAACAGCTTCCATTCGGCCTTGTCCGGCTTCTCAAAGCAGCTGTTGCTGTGGGTATGTACCAGAATCTCCGGGAACTGACATACCAGTTCGCCGTCCTCGTCATAGCAGAGTTCATTGTGTTTATGAACCACGAAGTCCGCAGATCCGCAGATCAGTTCGCCTTCGTCATCATAGCAGTCGTCCGTATGCTCATGGACCCCAAGGCTCTCCGGTGTACAGATCAGTTCTCTTCCCGGAAGGATCTTGGTGTAACACTCTTCGGTGTGCGTATGCTCCGGAATCTCACATTTTCCGCGTTCCATTGTGATCGCCGGAAGGATCAGAGCATAGACCGTACAGAATACCACAACAGCCGCCAGGCTCGTTACGATTCGGTACCACCGTTTCTTTCGCTGATGATCTTTTTTAAATTTTGTCGCCTTCTGCAGCGCATCATTCTTCATTCTTTCACCGACCTCTCTATTTCAGAGTTCCGAAGCCCGGTATGGGCCATACACGGAATACGATTTTTCCTACGATCTGTTCGTCTGCCACATATCCTACCGTTGTATTCCGGGAGTCTACCGATGTGGACCGGTGGTCTCCCAGACAGAAGATCCGGTTGTCCGGCACCTGGCACGGGAATTCGATGTTGCAGTCCCCCAGTGCCTTCTCCGTCAGATACGGTTCATCTAACAGCTCTCCGTCTACATAAACATTTCCATCTTCATCCATATTGACCCACTGTCCGGGGCCTGCGATATAACGCTTTACTAACAGCTTGTTCCCCAGGTAGAAGCACACCAGATCTCCTGCCCGGAACTTACTTCCTTTGACTGATACAACGATGTCACCCTCGACCAGCGTCGGCGCCATGGACGACCCGTAGATCTGAAGGACCGGCATCCAGATCGTAGCCACCAGTACAGCGACCGCTGCAACCACGACCAGTGTGTAGATCGTGCTCCGGAGTACCCGTTTGTATCTCTTTTTATACCGCTCCCGGCCAAGCTCGGCTTTCAGCTGATCGACGTTCGGAACTTCTTTGGGAGAATGTGTTTTTCTTTTCATTTCACACCGCTCCTCTCTTCCTCCGCCGTCATCTTGTCCAGAAACGCCTGTCTCTCCGCGTATCGTTCCGTCATGCTCCGCACGCTTTCCAGATACTGGTTTGCAGCCTTCTCTGCCGCCTCAAATACTCCATTCAGCCGTAACGCCGCCTCCGCAATGGATCCGGCCTGATCCATGACCAGTGTCCGGTCGTTCAGCTTTTCTTTCAGGCGATCATTTTCCGCCTGCAGTTCTTCATTTCTTTCTGTCTGTTCGATCAGCATTTCCAGAAGTTCCGCTCTGCTCAGTTTTTTCAGTTCTTTATCTGTCATATCTATTCAGAACCCCCAAAAATCCCTTTCGCAGAGTTTCCAAATCTGCGAAATATCTCGTTACTTTCATCTTTATGCCTATAAAATATCACACTGGCTGTCACGAGAACTTGCACGCAAGCAACTTTTTTATCATTTTTGCAATTTTTCGTGATTCCTGCTGTCTCAGTGCGGTATTTTCACATTGGATTTTTCAGAGGATTTACATTCATCGCAGTCATTTTTTTCAGTCAAATGACTTCCCTGTCATCAGAAACGTCTATATCGCAGGATTCTTACCGTTCATTTCGCAGTCAGATTGATTCAGCCGCCTTCTTTCTGTGCACTTTGCCGATTGACATGGTTTTTAGTTCGTTACAAACTGACAAAAATCAGGCCCCATGTTTTCAACCGGAGACACTATTCTTTATTCATTTTCCATGCTACAATAGTTCCATAGAATCCCTCTGTGTATCGGAGGAACTAAATGTACACGAAAAAAACTTTTCAGGAACTGACTTTAAAAGATAATTTCATGTTTGGCGCAGTGATGAGCGAGGAGGCCAACTGCAAAAGGCTTCTGGAACTCAAAATTCAGTGAAGCTCGTAAAACAAAACAGGGAAATGGAGCGACAGTATATGACCTTGCAGGAATTAATTGATGAAGAACGTGAAGAAGCACGCGTTGAAGTGCTTACCACTTCCATATTGACTCTTCTGACACACAAAGGCACGGTTACTGAAGAACTACGCCTGAAAGTGACAGAAGCGGCGAATTTCAACGTACTGAAAAACTGGTTTGATCTCGCTGTTGAATCTGATTCCGTGGAGCAGTTTATGCAGCGGATCCTCTAGTCAGCTGCTTTGAAATCATTTATAATTAACAACTCAATGATCCATTCTATATTGATTCTACCGGCAGGCACTGCCATGTGCCTGTCATCGTAACCTTTCTGCCGATTCAGGCAATTTCAAACATAATACAGAGGAATTCTATTTTTGCGTTGACACAATCATAACTGGAGACTCTCCGAAGGAAGGAGTAGCTATGCAATTTAAGATAAAAAAGGCTGCCGCATCTATGATTTTTCTTTCACAGATACAACAGCCTGCTGTTACAGTTCTATATTCTTTTCCCAGAGATATTCCTGGAAAAAGTTTTTTACGATCTCTCGTACCTGGAGCTGGAAACACTCCGGCGTACCGTGACCGGCTCCATGGATCAGGTACATGTCTGTCTGCTCGCCGTATCCGGCGTCCACCAGCGCATCGTAATACTCGTCGCTGATTTCCGCAGGAACGATCCAGTCGGCGTCGCCGTGCATAATGAGGAGCGGAGCCGGATTTTCGCTTCCGGCAGCCGGTATTTTGCGGAGGCTTCCTTCGCACGCCCGATCATGGTTTCCGGATCTTTCACTTCTGAATATATAATATGATCAGTTATTGTGTCTCAACTGATCTTTGTGATCAGATTTCCGCTTTCGTCGAACTCCAGCACCTCCGGCTCGTCAAGCGCCTCCACGCCCGGATATTTCCCGGCCTTCACGTCCTCATAGTACGCTTCGGACAGCATGATCTCCCCGATGTGAAGACTGTTGGGAATGCGGACCATACGCGCTTTTTCCCGGTCGATTTTGTTGCAGGTGCGGATACATATCTGAATTGCTTCCTTATCATTTGCCACGACACATGGGATCCGGGCCGATGCCAGAACTGTACTTGTGATACAGTTGGGGTACATTTTTTCGATATCCATATCGTCGAAGATCTTTTTCGTGATCGCGGAGGCCAGGCCGCAGCCCAGAGCGTTTCCGTGGGACTCCTCGCTCAGATTCAGGAAGCAGGTGCGCTGTACCCTGATGCCGCCAGTGGCGTACGGGGTGGAGAAGGTGCCCGTAATATTCGGATCCACGCCGGTACCGCTGTAGTTTTTGCCCACCTCGTCCACGATCAGCACGTCGGTCTCACCCACGATCAGCTTAGGCATGTTGGAGAACGCAAATTTTAAAAGCTCCGGCTCGCGCTTCAGAATATCTTTTGCGAGGATTGCTTCGATTTTACATGTCTCATCGTATGCATTCTCGATACACGGGATCGCGAACAGAATCTTCGCTTTCTCTAACACCACTTTTGCCATGGTTGGAATGTTCTGAGCGATCACGTCCATACCGTCTCCATGAACCACCGATGCGCCCACCTGCTTGCCGAGACCGACGGTCATCATTTTACACGGGCCACTCTCATAGGGGCCGCGGAATGCGTTGTGGGGTTTCAGACGGCATGAAACGATAATTCCGTCCGCCTCGTAGGCATTCTTATCAATCGCCACTCTGCGGCCGCGTTCCGAATATCCCAGTTCGACTACTTCCATCGAAGATTTGATCGGGCAGCCCATAGACTCCGGCGTAATGTTGTATCCGGCGAGGATCTCCAGCTGGCCCTCAGCGGTAGCGCCGCCATGGCTTCCCATGGCCGGTACGATGAACGGATCTGCGCCCCGCGATTTTACAAAATCCACAATCGCTTTCGTGATAATATCTACATTGCGGATGCCGCGGCTTCCCGCCGTGATCGCGATACTCATGCCTGGTTTGATTAACGAGGCAAACTGCTCCTGCCCCATCTGCTCCCACACCACTGCCGGAATATCTTTCGGCTCGATCTTCTCCGCCGGGAAGGTCTGTTTCGCGCGGAACATTTTAGGAATCGGCGTGTCCTTTAAAAGGCCGGACACCATGCCTCCGGAAACTACTTTCATACAGATATCCTCCTGTTTCAGTGTAATTCAGTCTCATTTTCCTCATTATATCAGTCCGCTTTTATCAAGTAAATTTTAAAAAACTACATCTTTTTTAAGTAAAATTGAAAGAGCGGGAGACTGCGGCGCGTGGGGGTAAAGCCGCAGTTCCCGCTCCTTTAAAGGGGAGGTATGTATATCAATATGAGGGAAACTTATCACAATTGTCCGGAATTAGCGTACCAGGCACGGTTTCTTCGGGTTGAACTTCCAGCCCGGAATCAGGTACTGCATACCGATGGAGTCATCACGGCCGCCAAGGCAGTTGTCAAGGTACAGCTGGTGCGCTTTCTTGATCTGGTCCATATCAGCCTCGATTCCAAGACCCGGCTTCTTCGGAACTGCAACACATCCGTCTACGATCTGTAACGGTTCCTTAGTCAGTCTCTCAAGACCTTCCTGCCAGATCCAGTGGGTATCAAGCGCGTTGTACTCGCCCGGAACAGCTGCTCCTACCTGTGTGAACATTGCCAGAGAGATGTCGAAATGGTTGTTGGAGTGGGAACCCCATGTATATCCGAAATCATGGCACATCTGAGCCACACGTACGGAACCGCTCATGGTCCAGAAGTGCGGATCAGCCAGAATGATATCAACAGCCTGGGACTCAAGAGAATGTCCTACTTCTCTCCAGTCGGTTGCGATCATGTTGGTCGCGGTCGGGAAACCGGTACGACGGCGGAACTCGCTCATGATCTCACGTCCGGAGTACACGCCCTCAGCGCCGCACGGATCTTCACAGTATGTAAGAATACCCTTCATTCCCTTTACGTACTCAACAGCTTCCTCTAACAGCCAGCCGCCATTGGGATCCAGGTCGATTCTCGCATCCGGGAAAGCTTTCTTTAATTCACGGATCACATCCATCTCCTCGTTGCCCGGGAGAACGCCGCCCTTTAACTTGAAGTCCTGGAAACCGTATTTCTCATGAGTTGCTTTTGCGAACGCAACGATCTTCTCTGCGGTAAGAGCCTCCTCATGGCGGATCCGATACCACTCGCAGTCGGAATCCGGCTCGTGGTCGTACGGAAGATCGGTCTTGTTCGGATCGCCTACGAAGAACAGGTAGCCAAGCATACGAACCTTGTCTCTCTGCTGTCCGTCGCCAAGCAGCTCACATACCGGAACGCCGAGGTGCTTTCCGAGAAGGTCCAGACACGGAGCCTCGATCGCAGTAATTACATGAACGCCTGTACGAAGGTCGAAGGTCTGATTTCCGCGAACGTCAACCTCTCCCTTGGAATCCAGGTAATTCTTTACCTTTAAGAGTGTGCTCTTGTACTCGGCAACCTTTGTTCCTTCCACAAGCGGAATGCACTCCTCAAGAGCTGCTGTGATCTTCTTGCCGCCCGGTACCTCGCCGACGCCCATCTCACCGTTATCCGCATAAAGAACGACAACGTTTCTTGTGAAATACGGTGCATGAGCTCCGCTTAAGTTTAACTCCATGCAATCCTTTCCTGCTACCGGCCATACTTCCATTTTTGTAATTACTGGTGACATAACTGGGTCCTCCTTCATTTGATTTGTTTATTTCGATCCTTTGATTCCAGATCGTCCGTCCCGGTTCGTCCGGGCTTTTGTTACGATCCGTTTTCCTTATGGCTTTATTATATCACCTATTTTCAATAAGTAAAATTAATAGTATTTAGGTTCCTCTTAGAGAAATTTCTTGTAATATGCTGCGTTATCCTTATCTTCCTTCTTCCAATTTAGACGACGAAAAATAGCATGAAACCCTTTTCGCAGCCTCTCCGGTCTGCTATAATATAGGGTAATACGCGACAAAAGAAAGGAACTGATTTGAATGAATGAAAAAATTGCTTCGCTCCAGAAGGAGCAGAAAAACCTTCAGATGTTTGGTACCGGATATCTGATCTGTCTGATTGTCTGTATGTTTTTAGGCTTCGCATCACCCATGGCCAGCGCCGCACTGGCTGCTGTGATGGTGCTTGTTTACATATTTGTCATACGTTCCTGGATAAAAAGGTATCGCCAGGATGTGAAAACAGCCATGATCGAGGAGAGCTTCCGCCCCCACTTCAAGCAGATCGTCTATTCGCCGAAGGATGGCGTGCCTTCGGAAACGATCACCGGATCCGGTTTTCTTCCTGTAGCTCACGATAAAACGCTTGTCATAAGAGACTCGATCCAGGGCACCTACCAGGCGCAGCAGGCTCTGCTTACCGATTATTCCGGTGATTTTATCGCCGGTACCGGGGAAAAGAAAAACGGCTCCAGGGATTCCTACAATTTTCTTTCCGGCTGTTATTTCGATTTGAAACTTTCAAAAGATCCCGGTCTTGACTGCGTCATCTGGCCGGAAAACAGTGTGCCGGCTTCTGTCCTGGACCGCCAGTACCCGGATATGACGCCCTCTTGCCTGAAAGCCTCCGGAAAATCTGACCACGAGTTCCGCGTTTATCTTCCAGCCGACTGTGAAACGCGGTCGATCCCGGAAAACTTTTTAAATGCGATCGTACGTCTTGCCGAATACACACCGGGTGAAACAGCCGTACAGGTTTGCGGCGGTCATTTGCGGATCTTTATCCGGAACCGTTTTCTCTATCCGATGAAGCTTAAAGTTCAGGCACCCATCACCGCGCAGCTTCTGACTTCGATCCCATTCCCGGAGATCCACTATATTCTGAGAGTCGCAGATACACTTCTTTAATTTCAAAACGGTACAATCCAGTTGTTCACCTGAAGATTGTACCGTTTTTTATTATCATTCAGCCTGCCTTCTAACCTTTCGGGTTCCTTTTACCCTTCCGGAGGGCCAAAGGACCTCCCGCGGACTCCCGGGATTGCTTTTCTCTACCCTTCCGGCGAAGAGGCCAAACAGCCGAGGCTAAAGCCTGGCGGCCAAAACCAAAAGTCAGGAGCCGATTGGCCCCACCTGCCGTCTATTCTACATCATTCAGTGCTTTCAGGTCTTCCTCACCCGTCCGTACCTTCACGACTTTCATAACTTCATATACAAAGATCTTACCGTCTCCGATGTGGCCGGTGTAAAGCGCCTTCTTTGCGGTCTCGATCACTTTTTCTACCGGAATATTTCCGACAATGACTTCCACCTTCATCTTCGGAAGAACTGTCAGATCCATCTCAACGCCGCGGTATTTCTCTCCTGCGCCTTTCTGAATGCCGCAGCCCATGACCTGTGTGACAGTCATGCCGGTGACGCCGAGAGCATTGAGCGCATTCTTTAATGCCTCATATTTGGCGTGCTTTGCGATGATGGTGACTTTATACATACCGGTCGGCGCTCCGACATTGTCGGTCCGGATCACAGGAAC
>JALEWG010000216.1 GCA_022788065.1 Lachnospiraceae bacterium
TCGCTGTTCATTGTTGCATGGTCCACGATCTTGATCGGACCGATCTTCTTCAACGGATATCTGCCAAGATACATATTCTCTGCGATGGAACGCGCCGGAATCGGCTGCAGTTCCTGATGCACCATGGCAAGTCCTTTTTTCAGGGCGTCATCCGGGTTTGCGATCTCTGTTTTTACTCCATCGATGTAAACTTCGCCCTCGTCCATCTTGTAAATACCGAACAGGCACTTCATCAGTGTCGATTTTCCGGCTCCGTTCTCCCCCATCAGTGCATGAACGGTTCCGGGGCGCACACGTAAGTTGACGCCGTCCAGTGCCTTAACGCCCGGGAAGGTCTTTTTGATCCCTTTCATTTCGAGTCTGTACTGCTCTGCCATCCCAAAACTCCTTTCAGTTACACTCCCCCGTTTCCGGGTGGCACGTGCTATTGGGCAGGATACGGATCCCGCCATTGAAAACCGGATGTACCTGATTGGCACATCCGGTTTCTGTCTTGTTCATAAAGCTCGGTTACTATTTTAACTTGTCAAGAACTTCCTGAGCATTCTCCTGAGTAACCTTGGAGTAGTCAACCATGTTAACCGGATCTACGGATTCACCTTTAAGGAACTTAACAGCGATGTCGCCTGCTGCCTGAGCCTGTGCAAAGTGATCGTTGAATACTGTACCTGTCTGCTTGCCGTCGATAACGTTCTGAACAGCCTCTGTCAGAGCGTCAACGCCTACAAGATAGATATCCTCGTTAACCTTGCGGCCTGCAGCCTCGATGGACTGTAATGCGCCAAGGGCCATAGCGTCGTTGTTACAGAAGATAACTTCGATCTTGTCGCCATACTGGTTTAAAGCGTCCTGAGCGATCTGCTGAGCTTTAGCCTGATCCCAGTCACCACGCTGCATAAGGAGCTGTTCAACTTCAACGCCTGCATCTGTAAGAGCCTTAACAGAGAACTCTGTTCTGTACTGAGCATCTACGTTCTCCGGGTCGCCCTGGATCATGATGTAAGATACTTTGCCGTCGCCGTTGATATCGCCCTTGTTGGATGTCTCAAGGATCTCTTCGCCCTGATAAGTACCGGACTGTCTTGCGTCACAGCCTACATATGTAGCGGCAATACCCTCGGAAGACCATCTCTCTTCCTCTGCGGCATCCGGCTCACGGTTGATGTAAACAACCGGGATTCCGGCTTCTTTACACATATCTGTGATCTCCGGAGCGGAAGAAGCCTGTACCAGGTTTAAAATAAGAACATCATATTTCTGAGTGATGAAGTTCTGGATCTGGTTGGTCTGCTCAGCCTGATCGCCCTTACCATCCTGAACAACAACGTTCTCGGACTTGAATCCAAGATCCTCGGTTAAGTAACGAACCAACTCAGTTCTGTACAGGGTCATGAAGTTATCATCGAACTTGTAGATGCTGATGCCGACTTTCTTATCGGAAACATCACCTGTAGTAGCTTCTGCCGCTGTTGTAGCCGCTTCCTTTGCAGACTCGGTAGCTGCTGCGGTTGTCTCTGCTGCTGCGGTTGTAGCTGCTGCTGTTGTAGCCGCTGTGTTGCTGCTGGAGCATCCTGCTAAAGTCATAGCCATAACA
The DNA here is from genome assembly GCA_022788065.1 of Lachnospiraceae bacterium. Classification (GTDB taxonomy): domain Bacteria; phylum Bacillota; class Clostridia; order Lachnospirales; family Lachnospiraceae; genus SUG393. The sequence continues at coordinate 1,595 of JALEWG010000216.1, forward strand.
GATGCCAGAGCGATTGCTGTTGCTTTCTTTGCTAATCTCATTTTTTGAATCCTCCCATTCAAAATAGATATTTTTGCAGTTTCGGTATAATTACCTTAACTACGAACCAATTATACTTTTTTCTTGTGCACAATTCCATACTTTTTTCTTTCCTTAATTATTGATTTTTTTTGATTTGGCACAAAGGAATCTTAAGAAAATGAAATTTTTGTATAATTTTGTTAATAATAGTCGGATCAGTTGGTAATCGGAACCTGCTGGCACCAGTAATACTTTTCGTGTTCCGTCTCCCCGTTTATGGAAAGGTCGGCCGCGATATCAAAGATTTCCGCCGCATAATCCTCGCGGTCCGAGACAACCGTTCCGAAAAGCTTGCCCGCGCGCAGGGCTTCCTGTCCAACCGGTGTTCCGTCGATCCCCACCAGCTTGATCGTACCTGTCAGAATCCCGTTTCGTTCCAGTGCGTCGATCGCGCCCAGCGCCATATCGTCATTGTTGCAGATCACCAGCTCGATCTCATCGGGATACTCCTTAATCCACTGTTCCATAAGGGCTGACGCCTGACTTCGCTCCCAGTTGGCAATGCCGCCCGTCAGTTTTTCAAGCGGAACGCCGCCATCCTTTAACGTCTGTATGGACCATTCCGTCCGGATCAGGGAATCCTGATGACTTGTCTCTCCCTCAAGAAGCACATAGCTCACCAGTCCGTCCCCGTTTCTGTCAAGGCTCGACGGATTGTTTTTCCATGCCTCCACCAGAATTTGCCCCTGAAGTACAGCGGATTCCTTCGCATCTGCTCCAACATAATAGAGCTTCTCCCAGCGGTTCATGTCCTCCTCCACAGGTTCACGGTTAAAAAACACCACCGGGATGTCGGCTTCCATGGCCTTGTCGATGATATTGGAAGCGGCAGACCGGTCCACAATATTGACGCAGAGCGCATCGCAGTTCAGGGAGATCAGGCGTTCCACCTGATTGTTCTGCGTATACTGGCTTCCCTTGGCATCCATAATGTCGAGGGTGACCTTGATCCCCGTCTCCTTCTCATACTCCTTGGCATACTCCTCCATAGAGGAGCGGATCGTGCTGATAAATGTATCGTCGCCGCGGTAGAGAAGCACGCCGATCCGGATCGATGTCTTCCTTTTTTCCTGCCCATCTCCTCCGACCAGGAAAAGCGCCGTGACCGCGAGTACCACTGCGAAGATTGCTGCGGCAGCACCGTAATACCATTTCTTCTTCATATTTTCCCGGACCTTCTTT
>JALEWG010000100.1 GCA_022788065.1 Lachnospiraceae bacterium
TGTCTTAAAATAGTGATAAAGTTAATAAAAATTTTATTTTTATTACGGAAACAACGAACGACGTATCAAAAGGAGGTAAGGATATGAAAAAACAGGAAGTTTTTTCCTATCTGGCCAGCCAGCAGGATTTCCTGAACCGCGTCAGCGATGAGATCTGGGATCACCCGGAGACCTGCTTCGAGGAAGCGGCATCGGCGGAGATCCTATGCAAGGCTCTGGAAGAGACCGGTTTTACGGTTGAGCGCGGAGTTGCCGGAATCGCAACCGCTTTTACCGGAACGTATGGACACGGCAAGCCGGTGATCGGTTTCCTTGGGGAGTTCGATGCTCTGTCTGGATTAAGCCAGGTAGCGGGTTCCGCAGAAAAATGTCCGTTGGAAAACGGAGCGAATGGTCATGGCTGCGGTCATAACCTGTTGGGAGTCGGCTGTCTTGCGGGCGCCATGGGAATGAAGAAGTATCTGGAAGAGACCGGAAAAGAAGGCACTGTGATTTTCTACGGATGTCCGGCAGAAGAGGGCGGCTCCGGTAAAGCGTTTATGGCAAGAGAAGGCTGCTTCGATGTGCTGGATGCAGCGCTTGCATGGCACCCGGGCCCCAATTACGGAAGCTCCGGCGGCGGAATGCTGGCAAACTGCCAGATCTATTTCCGCTATAAAGGAGTAAGTTCTCATGCGGCTATGTCCCCGCATCTGGGCCGCAGCGCGCTTGATGCAGTGACATTGTTTAATGTAGGCATCCAGTTCCTGCGTGAGCATGTGCTTCCCACCGTCAGAATGCATTATGCGGTGACAGATACCGGCGGATTCTCTCCGAACGTGGTACAGCCGACAGCAGAAGTACTCTGTCTCTTACGCGCTCCGGACAACACGATTCTTGCGGACGTCCGAGCGAGAGTTGAGGATATTGCGAGAGGCGCCGCTCTTATGACCGGCACGGAACTGGAGATCGACTTTGTAAAAGCGTGCTCCAACGTGGTTCCGAACAATGTCCTCGGTTTTGTGGCGGTTGAAAACCTGAGAGAGCTGACACTGCCGAAGTATTCCGAAGAAGAGATGGAATTCTATTCCAGAATTTCCGCGACAAATAAGGGCGGAAATGCGGAACATCCTATTTCGGAGACGATTCCGGACTTTAAACCGACCGATGAGGTCTTCCCTGCTTCCTCCGATGTGGGAGATGTAAGCTGGGTTGCTCCGACTGTCTCGGTCAGCGCCGCCACATGGCCGGTCGGCACAGCTGCTCATTCCTGGCAGGCTGTTTCCGTGGGAAAGAGTTCCCTGGCCCATAACGGTATGCTGCTCTCCGGACAGGCGATGGCGGGCGTTGCCATTGACCTGATTGAAAAACCGGAGCTCCTTGAGAAGGCGAAGGCAGAACACAACGAACGCCTCAAAGGCGGCAAGTACGAGTGCCCGATCCCGAAGGGAGTAAAGCCAAGAATTATCTCCAATAAGAAGTAAAAAGAATTTTCACAAAGTATCGATTCACTGACAAAAGAAAGGGGAGTTTGTATGCCTACACAAACCATCATCTGTCTGGTCGTGTTCGTAGCCACACTGGCTTTATACATGTCCAATAAGTTCCCGCTGCCGCTCGTATCCATGGCAGCCATGGGTATTTACGTAATCACAGGATGTCTGGAGCCGAAAGCCGCATTAAGCTGCTTCTCCAACTCGTCCGTTATTATCATGGGTTCCATGTTCATCGTTGCAGGCGGTCTGAGCCGTACTCAGATGATCCACAAGGTAACCAACCTGGCTTATAAGATTTCCGGCGGAAGCTTCCAGAAAGGTATGATTCTGTACTGTCTGGTAACACTGGCAATCGCTCAGGTTGCTCCGTCCGCAATCCTGATCTTCTCCATCTGCTATCCGCTGGTAGCTGATTTCTGCCGTAAAAATGAAGTGAGCCCGTCCAAGGCCATGTTCTCCATCGTACTGATCTGTATCTGTACCGTAACCTCTCTCCCGATCGGTTCCGGTGCGACAAGCTATATCACGACCAATACCATGTGGGAAACCTACGGCATTACCTTCAAGGAAGGTATGTTTGATCCGATGTTCGTGTACCTGCCGACCATTATCCTGTCTGTTCTGTTTGCAATGTTCTACTGCCCGAAGGTGGCTCCGGACTACGGCCCGCTCTACACAGACGTGCAGTTAAGAAAATTAAAAGAGCAGAAACCGCTGGATCCGGTTCGTGAATTCTTCGGTTACGGTATTTTCGTTGCAGTTGTAATCGGTATCCTGTTCAACGATAAGCTCCCGGCAACGGTTCCGACCTGGATGGTCTGCTTTATCGGCGCGGTTCTGACGATCCTGACCGGAGTTCTTTCCGAGAAAGAAGCAATGGAATCTCTGACCATGCCTCCGATCTTCCTGTATATCGGTTCTCTTGCAGTTGGCAACGCGCTGGTTGCCTCCGGTGCAGGTGATTATATCGCTCAGGGACTTCAGAGTATCCTCGGTGCGAACCCGTCCAAGTGGCTGGTAATTATCCTCTTCTGGATGGCTGGCTTCCTGGTAACACAGTTCATGTCCAACATGGCTCTTTACTCCGCACTTCAGCCCGTTCTTCTTCTGATGTGCGCAACATACGGCTGGAATCCGACAGGTCTTCACAACATGCTGTTCAAGGCTACGTTTACTTCCTACCTGACCCCGCTCTCCACAGTTGCAATTCCGCTCTGTATGTCAGTCGGCGGTTATAAGCAGAAGGACTTGATCCGTATGGGTCTCGTTCCCGCATTGACAATTTCTGTTGCCAATATTATCTGGATCGGCCTGATGTTCCCGCCATATTAATAGGGAAAATCAAATTGAATTTTGTTTCTCATGGATTCCCGTACTGCCGTGTTACCCCTCGGCAGTACGGGAGCTGTTTCTATTAATTAGCAGGGGAAATAACGAACGAAAAAATAGTAAACTGAGGTGAATTTCTGATGGCCGGTAAGAAAAACAATTATGGCTGGATTATCGTAGCTTATGGTGTGCTGTGTATGCTGGTCCTGCATTACGGAACCGTGGGAAGTCAGGCGATCTTTCTGCTTCCGATCACAAAGGATCTGGGCGTCAGTACAACGACACTGACGCTGGCATCGACGTACAGTACGATCGTGAGCTTTATCGTTACGCCGCTTGCAGGCACATTGATGAATAAGAAGAGCGTGAGAAAGCTTTTGTTTGCGGGTGTGCTGGGAATGGGGCTGACTATGGTGGCACAGAGCTACGTGACTTCTGTATATGCGTATTATGCAGTGTACCTGATTCGAACGATCTTCAATCCGTTCGCGCTGATGATGCCCTTTGCCACTCTGGTTGCGCGGTGGTTTTCCAAAGAGAACCGTTCCTTTGCAACGAGTATTGTTTTTGTGGGAATCAGCCTGGGAGGAGTTCTGCTCTCCAATCCGCTGACCGCGTTGATCGAGATGTTCGGTTGGCGCACGACATATCGTTTTTACGGACTCATTGCTGTTGTACTGCTCTCGCCGTTAGCGCTTCTTCTCGTTCGGGATTACCCGACCGGCTACGAAGAGATGATCCGGGAAGAGACACCGAAGGAGGAAGGCACAAAGGCGGATTTCCTTTCCCTGCTGAAAGACAAGCGGTTTCTGCTTGTTTGCGGCGGAATGGGCTGCATTTCCTTTATCGGCTGTTCCCTGTATCACATCTCATCCTATGTGCAGTCGCTGGGATATGACGCTCAGTTCGGTGCGACCGTAATCTCGCTTTATAATTTTGTGTGCATTTTCTCGAAAATGATCATGGGCCGTCTGTTTGACAAAAAGGGGCTGAAAGCCGGAATCTGGTTCGGAGCACTCGGAATCATCGGCTCCTACTTCCTGATGACGATCTCCATCTTCAAGTCCAGTACAGCACTGCTGATCCTCATCGCGCTTTTTTACGGAATCGGAAACACATGTCAGAGCATTACGGCTCCGTCTCTGGTTTCCGGTATCTTCGGAGTCAAGAATTACAGCGAGATCTATTCCAAAATGACCACGGTGACCATGGTAGTCAGTGCAGTCAGCACTCCGGTTCTTTCTGCCATGTATGAAGCCGGCGGAAATTATCTCGCCGCGTGGGCAGTATGTCTTGTATTATCTGTCGTATCGACCGTATGTCTTCTGGCGGCGAGCCGGATCCGGGAAGAGAGGTAGTCATGGAAAAAATCGTTATGATCTGTGAAAAGTTGTGGATCGTTCTGATCCTCGCCGCGTTTTTTATCTCCTGGGCCAAAGGCTGGCTGAAAAAAGGCTTCTATCTGACAAAGGATCAGGCGGAAGAGGCGGAGCTGATGAAAAAGCAGAAGGAAGAGGAAGAAAAGAGAGAGCGGAGAAAAATCGTGGAACGAGCCAGAATGAGCGGAAACACGACACAGCCGTCCGCAGCTGCGGAACAGGAAAAAGAATGATGAATAAAGAAAGAATCAGCCGCATCGGATAGAAATATCTGTGCGGCTGATTGCTATTAATCGGAAAAACTATCATTATGATTCAGGGCGAGGATTTTCCGGACTTCCTGAATCTGCTCCTGGTAATAATCCCGGACCATGGAACAGAATTCGGTCACATAGGCCGGAAGCTGCCGCTGGCTGGAAGTAAACAGCGCGATCGGCATGAAATCCGCGTAGGATTCCAGCTTCAGGACCTGAATGTAGTCGTCGGAACCCGGGACGATAAGCGATTCTCTCCCGATCAGCTGGTTTTCCGGGCAGAACATGATCGCTTTGCCGGCCTTGCAGAATTCCAGCTGCGCCGCATTGTCGTCCGTGAGAAAAATATAGTTTAACTCCAGATTTTCGTAGACCATGGCATGGTTCAGGTTCTGAGCCATCATACTGACATTTGCGGCGGCGGTGATCGGGAACAGGGACAACTCTTTCATTGTGATCGTGGTCCGGGAGAGGTCCCAGTCCGGGATCTTCTCACGCAAAAGCTTCGGGGACGCGAGGAATACAATGGACTCTTCTCCGATCACTTCCCGGTATGCGTTTGGAATCAGAGTTCCGTTGGCGCCCAGCACCACATCGACCCGATTTTCTGCTAACATGGTTTCCGCATCCATGGTATGTACGAAAATGACTTTCAGCTTCACATTGGGATAGCGGTTGTTAAACTGCATGAAAGGCTGGAGCAGAAAGATACGGGCGCGATTCAGATGAGTTCCGAAGCGGATGGTGCCATGCACAGCCTCACCCTCGGAGCGGAGCTTCAGGCTGGTGGTTTCCTCTATATCGCGGATCTGTACGTAGGACTGGTACAGAATCTTTCCGGCTTCTGTCAGTGTAAGATGAGGATTCCTCTCGAAAAGTCTGACGCCGCAGCTTTTTTCCAGACGCTGAATATGGTTGCTCAGGCACTGCTGCGTGACAAAGGATTTTTCCGCTGCTTTGGAGAAACTCATTTCTTCCACTGCGCACATGAACATGAGCTGATTGACTGTCATAAAAACCTCCGGATGTGAAAAAACGATTCCTATTGGCTATTTTTATTCTTACACATCGGAGAGAGAAAAGCAAGTTTTTTCTTGTGCTTTTCCCGGGACAAGGCACAAGTTATTTCTTGTGATGTCGGATGAGGCGGAATACGCCGGCCCGCTCCAGAGCTTTCGCAACCAGAATAAACAGGAGAGAATCCACCGGCCACTGGATAATGTTTTTGATGAAACGCGCCGGGAGGATAGCCAGATAGCCTTTGCCGTTCAGGAGGGAGAGCCAGTAGGTGCCGAGGATCACGTTGCAGAGCATGGCAACGAAAAATTTTGCAGCCAGCATTCGTTTCAGGCTCAGCGGACGTTTGTAGAGGAACATTCCGTAGATGAAGGCGGCCAGCATGGCATTGAACGTCAGACCTGGCATAAAGCCGCCGTCGGGCTTCAGCATGAATTTCACAATATCCATACCGCCTCCGAAGAGTGCGCCCACAACCGGACCGAACAGATAATCTACCAGTTCATTCGGGAGGGAGCCGAATCCGATTTTCAGATTGGGAGTGACGCGGATCGTCGCGAAGGAACCGAGAACAATGGACATGGCGCCAAACATGGCGCAGCAGGTGATCGTGCTTACATTTTTGAATTCATGGTAGGATTCAGAAATCAAAGCAAGTAGTTTTTTCATAAAAATACCTCCTTTGCAGATCTCTGACCGCACCAGGAGATACCATAGACGGGATCTTCTGAAGCAGCGGGATGCGACATATGCACCGCAGGCGAAGCCTTTCGTCCAGCCGGCAACTCCCCGTCCGTCTGGCACTTGACGCGCATATCTCTACTCTGCATGTTTTGATGTACGGCTATCATATCATAGGTTTTGACGAAAGACAAGGTGAAAACCGACAGGAATTTCGCTGTTTTGCGGTATGTACATTTTGAAGCGCGGGTTTTATAATGTTCTGGATTCAGATTTGAGAAGTGCGCGAGGAGGAAGAAAATGAAAAACAGTGAAGTAAAGGACCTGACCACGGGGTCTCCGCTTAAGCTCATCCTGGGATTTGCGGTGCCCATGCTTCTGGGATACTTATTTCAGCAGTTTTATAATATGGTAGATACGATTATTGTCGGACAGTGCCTGGGCGTGACGGCGCTCGCCGCGGTCGGCTCCACCGGCTCCATCAATTTTATGATCAACGGTTTCTGCATGGGCGTGTGCAGTGGTTTTGCGATCCCGGTCGCTCAGAAATTCGGGGCCGGAGATTATAGGGGAATGAGAAAGTTTGTGGCCACGTCCGCATGGCTGGCCGTTGTGTTCTCTGCGGTGATGACAGCTGTTGTGGGGATCCTCTGCATGGATATTCTCCGCTGGATGGATACCCCATCCGACATCATCGACGGCGCTTACCAGTACATTTTCGTGATCTTTATGGGAATTCCGGTAACGTATCTTTATAACCTGCTGGCGGGGATCATCCGCAGTCTGGGCGACAGCAAAACACCGGTGTATTTCCTCTTATTGTCCTCCGTTTTAAATATCGGTCTGGACCTGATTACAATTCTGGTTCTCGGCATGGGGGTGGGCGGACCGGCCTATGCGACGGTGATCGCTCAGGGCTTTTCGGCGGTCCTCTGCCTGATTTATATGCTGAGGCACTATCCGATTTTAAAGATGACTGCGGAGGAAAAGAAATTCGACCGGAACATGGCGGGGGTTCTCTGCGCGATGGGAATTCCCATGGGGCTTCAGTATTCCATCACAGCCATCGGCAGCGTCATTCTCCAGACTGCCGTAAACTCACTGGGTTCTCTGGCGGTTGCCGCGGTATCTACCGGCAGCAAGATCAGCATGTTCTTCTGCTGTCCGTTTGATGCTCTGGGAGGGACTATGGCGACGTATGCCGGGCAGAACGTGGGCGCGAAGAAGCTGGACCGTGTGGTGGAGGGTGTAAAGACGGCAAGCCTGATCGGCTTTGCGTATTCACTCGCCGCGTTTGCGGTACTGTTTTTTGCCGGTGACAGACTGGCGCTGCTCTTCATGGATTCCGGTGAAACCGAGCTGATCCGCCAGGTACATCTGTTCCTGATCGGAAACAGTCTGTTCTATATTCCGCTTACGCTTGTCAATGTGGTTCGCTTTGCGATCCAGGGGCTGGGCTTCAGCACCTTCGCGATTCTTGCGGGCGTGTGCGAGATGATCGCGAGAGCGCTTGTTGGTATATTCCTGGTGCCGGCGTTCGGATTTCTTCCGGCCTGCTTTGCAAGTCCGCTGGCGTGGATCTTTGCGGATCTGTTTCTGGTTCCGGCGTTCGGCCACTGCATCAAAAAATTAAAAATTTTATTTGGTGAATAGATTTGAAAACATGGTGCCATACTATTGGTGTAGGAAATGAAAAACCACTTAGGAGGTACTTCAAAATGTCTAGAAACTACGATATGGACGACAACAGCAGAAACAACAGCCAGAACAATGACCAGAATAACAGCAGAAATAACAGCCAGAATAACGGTCAGAACAACGGCAGAAACAGCGACCAGAACAACAGCAGAAACAACAGCCAGAATAACGGCAGAAACAGCCAGAACTGCAAAGACAGATATTAAGACTGTTAATGTGGAGGAGCTGCTGCACGGAGCGATTCGTGCGCAGCTCCTTTTTCGTGCAATAGGAAATTGCTTTCCTATTGCACAAAAATGCTCCGCATCGGAACAGCCGGGACAAAATGTAACATGTCCTCTCCGGCAGCATATTTTATAGTAAGAAGCCGGAAAACGGAGGACATGATGTTTCAGATGATTTCTATGAGACAGCTGGAAGGAATTCTTGACAGAGGCGGGAATTTTACACTTCTGGATGTGCGGGAGCGCGAGGAGTACGAAAACGGTCATCTGCGCGGTGCGGTTTCCATCCCTCTGGACGAGCTGGAAGCCCGGGCCCGGGAAATTCCCGGGGACAGGCCTGTAATCATTTACTGCGCATACGGAAGCCACAGCATGATGGCCGCGAGGCTTCTGGACAGGATGGGATACCGGGCGGTAAACACTGTCGGCGGCCTCGCCTCCTACCGGGGGAAATATTTCTCTGAAACCATTTGACAGAGGGATGCGGAGACCTTAAAATGGAGGAGAAGACAGGGAAATTCCCTGAAAGACAAGAGAAAACGGAGAGTATGCTTTGGAAAAATATGAGTTAATCGTCCCCTGCCATTTCGGCCTGGAGGCGGTCATGAAAAAAGAGATCATCGATCTGGGATATGAAGTCAGTCAGGTGGAGGACGGCCGCGTTACTTTTATCGGTGACGCGGAGGCCATCTGCCGTGCCAATATATTTTTGAGGACTACGGAGCGGGTCCTTCTTAAAGTTGGAAGCTTCCGTGCGGAGACCTTTGAGGAACTGTTCCAGGGAACAAAAGCGATCCCGTGGGAACAGTATCTGCCGAAAAACGGAAAATTCTGGGTGGCGAAGGCCTCCTCGATCAAGAGCAAGCTGTTCAGCCCGTCGGATATCCAGTCGATCATGAAAAAAGCAATGGTCGAACGCATGAAGGAGGCCTACGGCCTGAACTGGTTTCCTGAGGATGGAGCAAGCTATCCGCTGCGCGTGTTCCTTCACAAGGATCTGGTGACTGTTGCGCTGGACACAACGGGAGAGTCTCTCCATAAACGCGGATACCGGACACTGACGAGCAAAGCGCCCATAACGGAAACGCTGGCGGCGGCGTTAATCATGCTGACGCCATGGAAGAGCGATCGGATTCTTGTGGATCCGTTCTGCGGCAGCGGCACATTTCCGATCGAGGCAGCCATGATGGCGGCCAATATGGCTCCGGGAATGAACCGGGGATTCCTTTCAGAGGAATGGCGGAACCTGATCCCCAGAAAGCACTGGTACAATGCCATGGATGAGGCGGCGGATCTGGTGGATACTTCGGTGGAAGTGGACATTCAGGGCTATGATATTGACGGAGAGATCATCCGGGCGGCTCGTGCCAACGCGAAGGCAGCCGGAGTGGATCACATGATCCATTTCCAGCAGAGGCCGGTCAGTGAACTGAGTCATCCGAAAAAGTACGGATTTCTGATCACAAACCCGCCCTACGGCGAACGAATTGAGGAAAAGAAGAACCTGCCGGAGCTTTACCGGACGATCGGAGAACGGTTTGCGGCGCTGGATTCCTGGTCCGCGTATCTGATCACTTCCTATGAGGATGCGGAGAAATACTTCGGACGGAAGGCAGACAAAAACAGAAAGATCTATAATGGTATGATGAAGACGTATTTTTATCAGTTCCTGGGACCGAAGCCCACGGGAAAGGCAGCAGGAAGAGGAAATGGCGACCAGATACAGGGGAATGGACCGAAACAGGCATAGAAGGCCGCGCAAGGCCGGGCGGCGCGCGGCACCGGCCATCCTGGGACTGTGCTGCATTCTGGCGGTGTGTGCCGGTCTGACTGCCTGCGGATCTGCGGACAGGAACCCGAAGAAGGAGGAAACTGCGAAGCTTCCGCCCCGCTATGACCAAAGAGAAGAGATTCCCGGGCTTTCGGCGCCGGACCAGGGAACATTCAGCACCTGTTGGGCGTTTGCTGCTCTGAAGGCTCTTGAGATTTCCATGCCGGAGGAACTCCGCACGGAGCTTGCAGCCGATCACATGTCACTCAAAAACAGCTTTGGCCTGCCGGTATCGAAGGGCGGCGATTATTCCATTGCTTCTTCCTATCTCCTTGCGTGGCAGGGCCCCATATCGGCGGAGGAGGATCCCTACGGGGACGGTGTATCGCCGGATCAT